>JAFRTA010000115.1 GCA_017427315.1 Clostridia bacterium | reverse complement strand
TATTTAGACTTGAGACTTGAGACTGAAGACTTGAGACCTAACCGCGACGCACAGTATAAAATATACGTTTCTTTCGTCTATAGTCTATAGTCTTTAGTCTGCAAATACTGATTTGTCGCTCCGCGACAAATCAGTATTTGCACGCGCACCGCGCGAGGACGGCGGCGGCGGAGATACAGACGAGGATATTATGCAGCATGCCGATGGAGGTAATATTTCCCTCTCCGACAAACATATACAATATGAATATATACACGACGAAGGCAGCGCAGAGGGCGCGGGACAGGGTCGGCAGGGGGATCTTCTCCCACCGGGCGCCGTATTTTTTACAAAGGACAAGGCAGACCGCGAGGACGATCAGCGCGGCGGCGACGGTCGCGGGGATCATCAGCTTCGACTCGTCCAGCCTTACCAAAACGGGTCGCACGGCGTTCAGGCCGATCCCGCCGATGCAGGTAAGGAAGAAAAACAGGGCGTTGCCCGCTTTGCGGGGCATTCCGTCAAGCAGCGATGGGGTTTCCGGCTCCGGTCTTGACGTTTTGATAATATAGAACGTGATGATCCCGCCGGCGAAGAAGCCGGTGAAGTATTCCCAAAGGCTCCACGGAGCGAAGCTTTCCGGCAGTGAGAAGCCTTGCGCCATGCGGTAACCGCCGTCTCCGAAGAAGAAAAACAGGTCGCTGACCGTGATCGAGAACGCGAACGCACCGCAGACCAGCGCGCCGGTCCCCGCGGCGTATTTATCCTTGACGATGAACCGCGCCGTCATGATCGCTGCGACGGCGGCGAGCGCGGCGGAAAACGCCGAGACGCAGGCGTAATAATTCCTGCCGCCTGCGATCTTTTTCGCCCACGGGTCGGAATTGAAATGCGCAAGATACGCCTTGAATACGCTGCCGTCGATCCCCGCCTCCTTGAGTCCGTCCGCGAAGGCCTCGGCCGCCTGCGGTTCGGCGACGCGCACGAAAAGGTGCGCGATCGTCGCCTTCGCGGCGTAGGTCACGATCAGCGCCGCGGCGGCGACGGCGACGTAATCCCATACGCGCCATTTTTTATCGGAGAAGCACCGCCCGAGCAGTACGCCGAATACGCCCGCGAGCCCGAAGCCCATGCAGAGCATCATGACGACGCCGCTCGCGGGGCTGATGAGGATATCCTCGGAACTGCCGTCCGGCAGCGTCAGCCGCAGAACGCCCGTGATCTGTCCGAGCAGGGTCCCCCACGCGGGCGACGTGAGCATGAACGACAGCGCCGCGAGAGAGATCAGCAGCAGGGAAGGACTTCTTTTTCTGCGGACCGCTGCGGTCAGGAAAAGAAGAAAAACGAAGCCCGCGTTCAGAAGTCCCCACGAGGAGCCCCAGCCGTGGGTGCCGCGTACGCGCCAGAGGAATCCCATCAGAAGCGCGCCGATCAGCGTTTCAAGCAGGAGCGGCATTCTTTTCGCCGCGGTTTTTCCGAGTGAGTCCGACACGATCCGTCGCCTCCCGTAAAACGTGTACTTTATCTCCATTATATATAAAAAATATCAAAAATCAATAAAAAATATTGATATTCGGAATGAAAAATGATATATTTTTCTTAATGAATCTCCATGGAGGCGCGCTTTTATGATCAAGATACTCTGTTTTATCCTCGCCGCGCTTTTTGCGGTCGGTTCGGTGTTCGGACTGCCGCGCGGGACGAAATACGACCCCGCGCGATATGAGGACGGTCTGCCCTCGCATATCATTGAAGGAAAGGTCCGCGTCGAGCTGTTGAGCGATACGCTCGTGCGCATCGAGACCGAAGGCCCGAAGGGCTTTGAAAACCGTCCGTCCTTTACCGTGCAGAAGCGCGCGGGCTGGGACGGGGTCCCGTTTACGGCTTCGGAATCGGACGGCTTCCGCGTGATCTCGACCGGCGCGTATACCGTGTATCTTCCGCTCAGCGCGGAAAGCGCGGAAGACTGTTATATCACGGACGCGGACGGCGCGGAGCTCTGGCGCTTCGCGGGCGGGACCGATACGAAGCTGTATCTGCCCTCGCCCTCCGACGCGCTGAAAAGCTGGTATTTCTGCGATAACCCGCGGGTGATCCCTTCCGCGGCGGGGTATGCCCCGAACGCGAAGAACGCGTATAACGGCTGGGATCTCGACAATCAGTCGCAGGACGTGTTCGTCTTTCTGCCGGGCGGGGATTATAAACGCTTCATCGCCGATTTCGTCGAACTGACGGGCCGCAGCGAGATGCTGCCGCTGACGATGCTCGGCTTCTGGGATTCCCGTTATTATGAGTATACCGAAGGATCCGCCCTGCGGCAGATCGACGATTACCGCGAGCGCGGGTATCCGCTCGATATGCTCGTCATCGACACCGACTGGCGCAACGCCGGGAGCGGCACCGGGTATACGGTGAACAAAAAGGACTTTCCGAACATGAAGCGCTTCATCGACAAAGCGCACGAAAAGGGCGTGTCGCTGATCTTCAACGACCACCCGGAGCCGACCTGGGGCACGAAGACGCTGCTTGACTATCCCGAGGTGCTGTACCGGAATTATAACCTGAAAAGCGTGCTCAAACAGGGGCTCGACTGGTGGTGGTACGACCGCAACTGGTGGACGACCGTCAAGCCCGTGACCGAAGGGCTTTCGACCTATGCCACCGGGATGTACGCTTATTACGAGATCACGAAGGACTATTACGAGTCCGTCGCGGGGGAGGGCGAGTACGCCCGCCGTCCCGCGATCATGGCGAACGTGGACGGGATCGGCAACGGCAATCTCGAATACGCGAGCGAGCTGGCGGCGCACCGCTATTCTCTGCAGTGGACCGGCGACGTCGGAACGACGGCCGCTTCTTTGGAAAAGGAGATTTTCAATGCTGTTTACGGCGGCGCGCGGATGGGGCTGCCCTATGTGAGCGCGGATCTCGGCGGGCACACGAGCGAGGTCGAGCCCGGGCAGTACGCCCGCTGGCTGCAGTACGGAGCGCTCTCGCCGATCATGCGCGTGCACTGCACGAAGCCCTATTCCCGCATGCCGTGGCTCTACGGCGAAGAGCTCGAAAGCGTCGCTCATACCTATATCGATATGCGTTACCGTCTGCTGCCGCTGTTCTATTCCCTTGCGCATGAAAACTACGAGACGGGTCTGCCGATGGTGCGGCGGCTCGATATCGATTATCCGCAGTATGAAGAGGCTTTCCGCAACGACGAGTATCTGCTCGGCGACGGTATCCTCGTCGCGCCGATCGCGGATGCGAACCCAGCTGCCGAAGATTATTCGTTCACCAGCGGAGAAAACGAGGGGCTTCTGGCGGAATACTTCGCGAACGGGGACTTCTCCGGCGAGCCGGAAGTCGTGAAATACGAGCCGACGCTTTGGCACGACTGGGTCTTCGACGCGCCGGAGGACTTAAGCGTTTCGGACTATTTCACCGCCCGCTGGACCGGTGAGATCCACGTCGGCGACGAGCCGGTGTTCTTCCGCGTGATGAGCGACGACGGCTTCCGTCTCTGGGTCGACGACGAGCTCGTGATCGACGCGTGGGACGTGTTCGACAAGACCTTCACGACCGAAAGGCTGCCCGCGAATTCGACGCATACGATCCGCGCGGAATACTTTGACGGCAACAATCACGCGCATATTTATTTCGACGTGCTGACCGACGGCGCGGTCTCCCGCGAGGTCTTCCTGCCCGACGGCGAATGGATCGACGTATGGAGCGGCGAGACTTATACGGGGCCCGCGACGGTCACGGTATCGCACGGGCTTGACACATCGCCTGTCTTTGTGAAAAAGGGCAGCGTGTTCGCGCTCGCGGACAATACGGAGAGCACGAAGGCGGGCGACTGGAGCCATCTGACGCTGGACGTTTACCCGGACGAAAACGCCGACGCGAAGACCGTGCTCTATGAGGACGACTGCGAGACCGTCGCATATAAGGACGGAGAATTCCGCACGACCGAAATCACATTGAAGGGCGGCGACGGCGTACAGACGCTGACGGTATTCCCGGCGGAGGGTTCGTTTGACGGCGAACGCGCGTTCACAACGCGCGATTACACCGTGCGCATCCATGCGGAAACGCTGCCCTCGGTGACGCTGAACGGTGAGGCGCTGACCGTGACGGCGATCGGGCAGGACGCCGCGGGCAAGCCCTTCGCCGTGACCGGCGCGTCGCCCGACAGCCGCGTATATACGTTTGCCTTCACGGCGGACGTTGATACGGATAGCGTAATTAAGATCAGATTCTGATTCAGCCGGTTTCGGTAAAAGTGTGGAGGGTGAAGAGTTAAGAGCGCAGATAGAATAATAAATACAGACACGGAGGAACTAAAAAATGAAACCATCCCGCTTCTTCAAAAAAATGCTTTATCTCCTGACTGCGCTTCTGCCGCTGCCGGCGATGACCTGCGCAGTCCAGGCCGCCGATCTGCCGGGCGCCCTGTGCGTCACGGATTACGTCGCGGCGGATACCGGCGAGGACGTCGCGGACGCGCTGCAGGCGCTGATCGACGCGAACCCCAACCGGACGATCTGCTTCCCGGACGGGGAATATCTCGTGTCGCATCCGCTGCGCACTCCCGCCGATCCGACGAAGAGCGTCGATCTGCAGCTGGCGAATTTTGCCGTCGTCCGGGCGACGGAAGATTTCACCGGCGGCGCGGTGATCGCGCTGGGCGGCAAGGATCCCTATAACACGACCGCCGTCGCGGGCAGCAATTACGGTCTGTACGGCGGCGTGATCGACGGCGGCGGGATCGCGGACGGCGTGAGCATCGACTCCGGGCGCGAGACGAAGGTACAGAATACGTCGATCAAAAACACCGTCGTCGGTCTGCACATCAAATACGGCGCGAATTCCGGTTCCTCCGACGCGGATATCCGGGATATCAACATCATCGGCAACAGCGCGGCGGATTCCGTGGGAATTCTGGTCGAGGGCTATGACAATATGTTTACGAATATCCGCATCGGTTATGTCCGCACAGGCGTGATCATGCGCTCCGGCGGCAACAGCCTGACGAACATCCACCCGCTGTATCAGATCGACTGGGATCTGTACGAGGGCTCCTGCGGTTTTGTGGAGGAGAGCAACAACAACCTCTATACCTACTGTTACAGCGACCAGTTCCAGACGGGCTTCCGCAGCGTGAACGGCGGGCGCAGCGTCTACGACGACTGTTTCTGCTTCTGGTGGAGCGGCGAAGGCGGGACCTGTATCGGCTTCCGCGAGGAGGGCGACAGTTTCAACGCCACAGTGACGAATATGCGCATCGATTTCCGCTCCGATACGGTCAACACCGTTTATTCCGGTCCCACCCGCGGCAGCGGCGTGTTTAGCCGCCTTCTTGTGAACGAACAGAGGATCGACGCGAACAGATCTTATCGGTATTTCACCGAGGACAGCCCGATCTTCCGCCTGCGTGAGCTGCTTCGCAGGATCGCGGCGTTTTTCACCCTGTTCTCCGCGCTCGGGAAAAAAGCATAAAACCCGCGCCGGTTTGTTTTGATTTGCCCTTGACAAACCGGCATTATCAGTCTATAATTTAATTTGTTAAAAACATTAAATAATTGGAGGCGCGAAGATGGCAAAAACAAAAGATATCCCGACAGGCGCGACTTACGGGATCGGGTTTTCCGAGAAGATCGGGTACGCCCTCGGCGACGCCGCGGGTCTTCTGACCTTCGGCCTGGTCGGTTCGTTCCTGCAGATGTTCTACACGAACACGCTTTATATTTCCGCAGGCAAGGTGACGATCCTGTTCCTTGTTGCGCGGATCTGGGACGCGATCAACGATCCGATCTGGGGAGCCGTCATCGACAAGCGCAAGCCCGGCAAAAACGGCAAATACCGTCCCTATCTTCGCTGGGCGTCGCTGCCTCTGGCGGTTTTCGCGGTCCTGATGTTCCTGAAGATCCCGGGGCTGACGGAAAATCAATACCTGATCTACGCCTATATCACCTATATCGGCTACGGCATGATGTATACCGCGGTCAACATCCCCTACGGCTCTCTGGCGTCGGTCATT
>JAFRTA010000114.1 GCA_017427315.1 Clostridia bacterium | reverse complement strand
GTTTCCTCCGTTAAGATTAACGGCGACCACTCCGGTCTTTATGATAACGGGATGGCGCTGACGCCTCCCATGGGGTGGTCGAGCTGGAATCTTTTCCGCCACAATATCAATGAGAAGCTGATTTATGACATCGCAAAAGCAATGAAAGACAGCGGCCTTGCCGACGCGGGATACACTTACGTCAATCTTGACGACTGCTGGCAGTCTTCTCTTCGCGATAAAGACGGCAAAATGATCGGCGATCTTTCCAGATTTCCTTCCGGTATAAAAGCGCTTGCCGAAAAAGTCAACGCGCTCGGATTAAAGCTCGGTATTTACTCGTCCAACGGAACTTATACCTGCGAGGATCTTCCCGCAAGCCTCGGTAACGAGGCTCTGGATGCCGATACATTCGCCGAATGGGGTATCGAATATCTGAAATACGACTATTGCCACAATAAAACGATTCCCACGATGGCGCCCGATATCGATAAGATCTCCGTTTCGGTTCCCGGCGACGATTCGGAAACCGTTTATCAGGCGGAAGACGGCCAGTTGTTCGGCACCGCGAAAATCGGCTTCGATTCAAAGCTTGATACGGGAAAATTCGTTACCGGTCTTCACGGCGGCAACGGAAAGCTTTATTTCCCCGACGTCGTCGTCCCCGAAGAAGGGGAGTACAGCCTGACCGTCGGCATGAGAAAATTCGGTCCTTATACGAAATATCTTGAAATCAAAATCAACAATTCCGACGTTTATTCGATGCACATTCCCGCGACAAACGGATTCACCCACGAGGGTAGACTGCAGTTTAAAGTCAAGCTTCTTGCCGGCTCAAACTCCGTTATGCTTTATAATCCGATCGGCTCCAGATTCGACAGCTCTATCGCACAATATACGAAAATGGGCAAAGAACTGAAACGGGCGACTGCGGAGTATGCGGCAAAAACCGGCAAACCCGAAAAGAAAATGGTTTATTCCATTTGCGAATGGGGCATGAACTTCCCGTATAAATGGGGTGCTTCCGCAGGAAACCTTTGGCGCACCACGCCCGACATCAAGGCTTTTTGGGCGTCTGTGCTCGGCATATATGAAATCAACGTCCGCCTTTGGAAGCATGCGGGGCCCGGCGGCTGGAACGATCCGGATATGCTCGAGGTCGGGAACGGCAGCCTGACTTATGACGAGAACGTATCCCACTTCTCGCTGTGGTGCATGATGGCCGCGCCTTTGATGCTCGGCAACGACCTCAGACAGTTCGTTGTTGACGGAAAGCCCGACGAAGCGAACAAGTATCTGAAGATCCTTACGAATAAAAAGATGATTGCGATCGATCAGGATAAGCTCGGCAGGCAGGGCAAACGCGTTTATACAAACGGCGCGGTCGATATTATCGCAAAACCGCTCGAGGGACACAAGGTCGCCGTATGCATGCTGAACAAATCCTCCTTTAAACGCACGGTCAGTTTCCCGCTTTCAAAACTCGCGGACGATTCTTATCTTGATTTCAACGCCGGCGAAGCTTATCGCGTTGAAGACGTATGGAACGAAACCGAGTTTGAAACGGATGACAGAATTACCGCCGAAGTCGTATCTCACGGCGTAAAGGTATTCATCGTATCGACTGATTGATTTTATTTATACGGCGTTGAAAATGTTTCATACAACGCCGTGTATTTTTCCATAATTTTATGTTATAATAAAAAATAATTTAATATTTTCAGGGGGTTCCAAATGAAAAACATCGCATTGATCATCGCCGGCGGAGTCGGAGCAAGAATGGGACAGGATATCCCGAAGCAGTTTATCAACGTGCAGGACAGGCCTATCATCGTTTACACGCTCGAAGCGTTCCAGAAGCACCCGGGCATCGACGGCATCACGGTCGTCTGCGTGGACGGGTGGCATGACATTCTCAAAGCGTACGCGAAGCAATTCGGTATCACGAAGCTGGAGTCCATCGTTCCCGGCGGTGAAAACGGGCAGTCTTCCATTCGGAACGGGCTTTATGACATTCAGTCAAGACATCACGACGACGACGATATCGTCCTGATTCACGACGCGATCCGTCCGATGGTCAGCCAGGATATCATCAGCGACAATATCCGCGTCTGCCGAGAGAAGGGCAACTCCGTGGCGGCGCTTCCGTGCACGGCCGCAATGCTTGTGACAGAAGACCAGATCAAATCCGATACGCAGGTTCCGAGAGACAATCTTAAGGTCGCTCAGACCCCGCAGGCGTACTATATCAATGAAATTGTCGGGCTGCACAAGGAAGCTCTCAAAAAGGGCATTACGAATTCCGTCGCGTCCTGCACGCTGTATGTCGAGCTCGGCAAAACGCTGTATCTTTCCAAGGGCGAGGAGAAGAACCTGAAGATTACGACATCCGAGGATATCGAAATCTTCAAGGCGCTGCTCAACGCGCACAAAGAACCCTGGATGCATTGACGGAGAACGACCATGTTGATGAACAGCATACAGTATCGGAACGCGCTTCGCTCTCTTTTTCCGTTTCTTCCGGATAAAGGGAATGAAACCGTACTGATTACCGGCGCAACCGGGCTGATCGGGTCGTGCATGGCAGATGCGCTTTTGTTCTCCAATACGGAACGAAATACGGACTATCATGTTATCGTTCTCGGAAGAAACGAAGCGCGTCTGCGCGAACGTTTTTCATACGCCCGGCCGGACGGACGGATTGTCTTTATTGCGCAGGATATCAATCTTCCCGTTTCCTCCGGCATTCAGCCCGATATTATCATTCACGCCGCAAGCAACGCAGATCCCGTCGCTTACGCATTATATCCGGCGCAGACGCTTCTGACAAACATTTACGGAACGAAGAATATGCTGGACCTTGCGAAAGAGAACGGCGCAAAGCTCCTGTTGACTTCCACCTTCGAGGTTTACGGAAAAATAGAAGATCAGGAC
>JAFRTA010000113.1 GCA_017427315.1 Clostridia bacterium | reverse complement strand
TATTTAGACTTGAGACTTGAGACTGAAGACTTGAGACCTAACCGCGACGCACAGTATAAAATATACGTTTCTTTCGTCTATAGTCTATAGTCTTTAGTCTGCAAATACTGATTTGTCGCTCCGCGACAAATCAGTATTTGCCGAGCCTTTTCAATATCTCCTCGTCCGCCGGGCAGAACGCGTACGCCGGGATATCCTCCGGCGTGATCCATTTCAGGGCCGCGTGCTCCAACAGACGGGGCGTGCCGGCGGTGACGCGGGCGTTGAACAGCGTCAGGTGTACCGTGAGATCGGGGTATTCGTGGGTGACCTCGCAGAATACGTCCAACGGCTCCACGGTCACGTCCAGTTCCTCGCGGCATTCGCGCACAAGGGCTTCGGCGGCGGTCTCGCCGGGCTCGAGCTTCCCGCCGACGAATTCCCACAGAAGCCCCCGCGCCTTGTGCGCGGGACGCTGACAGATCAGAAATTTGCCGTCTTCCCGGATCAGTGCGGCGGCCACCTCGGTCATCGAGCCGTCCCCTCTCTTTCTTCTGTTTCAATCATAACATAACATCTGTTTTTTTGCAACGTATGATTGATATTTTTGCGCGCGGATGCTATACTGGAAAAAACCGGAAGAGAGGTCCGATTGTATGGGTATTGAATTGTTTCCCTCGATGATGTGCGCCGACCACGGACGCTTCGCAGAAGAGCTTTCCGCGCTGGAAAAAGCCGGGGCGGACGGGTTCCATATCGATATCATGGACGGCCGCTTCGTGCCGAATTACGCGATGTCGCTGGGGGACCTGCAGTATTTCGCGCATGCAGCGTGCGTCCCGCTGGACGTGCACCTGATGATGGAACATCCGACGCGGTATATGGAGCCGTTCCTCGCGCCGCTGCGCCCGGGGGATACGGTCTATATCCATGCCGAGTCGGATTATCAGCCTGCCGCGGCGCTGCGGGAGATCGCGGAGCGGGGACTCGTCCCCGGAATCGCGCTGAACCCCGGCACCGGCGCCGAAGGCTTGAAAGAGCTTCTCAAAATCGCCCGCCGCGTGCTTGTGATGACGGTGAATCCCGGCCGGGCGGGGCAGAAGTATCTGTCTTACGTCGATGAAAAGCTCGCGGAGCTGCTTGCCGTGAAAGAAAAATACGGCTTTGAACTCGAGCTTGACGGCGCGATCGGCGCCGGTACCATCAAAAAGCACGCCCCCGCGGGCGTAAAAGGCTTCGTGCTTGGTACGAGTCTGCTGTTCGGCAAAGACGAGCCGTACGACAGGCTCATTACCCGGGCGCGGGAGGCCGCAGACCGTGGTTGAGGCGGTCCATGCGGGGAATCTCGCCCGGTTCCGGGAGATTTGCGGCGCGGATAATTTCGGCTGCCGCATCCTCTCCTCGTGGTCGGCGTTCGGGGACGACCCGGCGCTGACGACGATGGTCTCCGACGGCGGCGCGGCGCTCTCTTTCAAGGGCGGCGCCGCCGTGGTCTGCGGGCAGAACGACCCGGAGCTGACGGAATGCCTTGCATTCCTCGGCTGCCGGGAGATCTTCTCCCCGGCCCATATCGGTTATCCGCCGGGATACGACGTTTCGACCGGCCCCGTCGCGCTCCTGTCGGAGCTTCGCGATACGGATTTCGGCCGCGCGGAAAAAATCGACGCGGAAAAGCTGCGGGAGATCTGGCCGGTGATCGTTTCCGATCTTCCCGGGATCGTCTCGCAGCCCTTCGGCGAATGGTACGTGGAGCTCTCGCACCGCCTGCGCCACGGCAACGCCCGCATTTACGCGGTGCGGGAGGGCGGAAAAATCGTTTCCGTCGCAATGACCGCCGCGGAGTCGGACTTTGCCGCGGTGATCGGCTTCGTGCGCACCCTGAAAGAATACCGCGGCAGGGGCTTCGCCTCGGGGCTCTGCGCCGTGCTCGGGAACGAGCTCCTGCGGGAGAAAAAACGGGTCTATATCTCCTGCGGGGAAAACAGACTTTCGTTTTATGAAAGCATCGGGTATCGGAAAGTATTCGATTGGAAATACGGAAAAAAGAGGGAAGAGAATGAATAACATCTTTGATTTTTCTCCGCGCGTGACCGAGCTTGCGGAAAAAGCGGAGCGGGCGGCGCAGCGGAGGTTTTCGGATATCGATAAGATCGCCGAATACAACCAGCAGAAGGTGCTCGCTTCATTTATCAATAATAACGTCAGTGAGGCGTGCTTCGGCGCGTCCACCGGCTACGGCTACGGCGATAAGGGCAGAGAGACGCTCGACCGCATCGTCGCGGATTCGTTCGGCGCCCAGGACGCGCTGATCCGTCACAGCTTTACCTGCGGCACGCATACGCTCGGCGTGATGCTTTACGCGCTGCTGCGCCCGGGCGACACGATGCTCTGCGTCACGGGCAGGCCCTACGACACGATCTGCCCGGTGATCGGCATTGCGGGCGAGCCGGGGCAGGGGAGCCTGGCGGATCTGGGCGTGAAATACAAAGAGGTCGCCCTGACCGAAGACGGCAGGATCGACCTTGCGGGGATAAAGGACGCGCTGCTCGCGGACAAGACCGTCCGCGTGGTGTATCTGCAGCGCTCCCGCGGGTATTCCCTGCGGCCGAGCCTTTCCCCCGAAGAGATCGGCAGGGCCGCCGAAACGGTGAAAAAATATTCCTCCGCCGTCGTCGCCGTGGACAACTGCTACGGGGAATTCGTTCGGAAATATGAGCCCGTCGCCCTCGGCGCGGATATCATGGCGGGCTCGCTCATTAAAAATCCCGGCGGCGGCCTCGCCCGTTCCGGGGGATATATCGCGGGCAGGAAGGACCTTGTGGAGCTCTGCTCCTACCGTATGACCGTGCCGGGGCTCGGGCGCGAGGTCGGGGCGACGCTCGGCAACAGCCGCGACCTGTATATGGGCTTTTTCAACGCGCCCCACGTCACGGGCGAGGCGCTGAAAACCGCCGTATTCGCCGCGGCGATGGCGGAATCGCTGGGCTTTGAGCCCACGCCGGCGGTCGGCGAGGAACGGTACGATATCATTCAGGCGCTGAAGCTGCGGAATGAAAAAAACCTGATCGCGTTCTGCCGCGGTATACAGAAAGGCTCTCCCGTGGACGCCTACGTCACCCCGGAGCCCTGGGATATGCCCGGCTACCCCTGCAAGGTCATCATGGCGGCGGGGGCGTTCATCCTCGGCTCATCCATCGAGCTCTCCGCCGACGCGCCTCTGCGCGAGCCCTACGCCGTGTGGATGCAGGGCGGGCTCAATTATCACTCCGCAAAGGTCGGGGTGATGAAGGCGTTTGAGCTGTTGGGCAAATACTGATTTGTCGC
>JAFRTA010000016.1 GCA_017427315.1 Clostridia bacterium | reverse complement strand
ATCCGGGAATGAGATCGAGGGCGTGTAACCGGCGATCGCGCCGACGCGCTTATCCGAACGGAAGATATCCAGCGCATCGTTCATAAACCGCAGGTAGCTCGGCGCAACGACGCTGTCGTCTTCGAGTACGATGGCGCTTCCGAAGGCGTTCAGCACCTCGGTTACGCCGGCGATCACGGACGCGGCAAGTCCGCGGTTCCGTTCCGCCTCGATGATATGCACCTCTTTGAACACACTGTTATCTGCGGTTTCATGCACCGCAGACCGCAGGACGTCGACTTTCTCTTTCCCTTCCGCATCTTTCGGACCGTCGGCGTAAATGTAAAGAACCGTGTCTTTCGCTTCCCGGCACGCCGCGAGCGCAGCAAACGTCTGCCGGAAATGATCCGCGCGATTATACACAAACAGAACGACTGGCGCGTTCGGCATAGTATTCATCTCCCTGATATCCGCTTGATTCTGACAGTGATTTTCTTAAAAAGATCCAGCAGCAGACCGAACGGTTTGCTTTCGGCAAGACTGAGCAGGAAACCGCTGCGTTTTCCGTTCCGCAGTAATCGAAGAACCGTAATCTGCTGCAGATACAGCCCCTCTTCTTTCGCCCTGCGAGAGGAAAAATGCAGTATGCTGCAGTTTTCCATGGGTTCATGCCACACGACGTTCAGTATCCCGCGCGATAAACTGATTTTTTCTATTTTTTCAACGCCGGGCAAAGAAACACATTTTCCTTCGTTCGGCTTCGCGGCGCAAAAGCAGCCGTTGAGCGCCATTGCAAAAAAGAATATCGGATCGTCGCGGATGGCTTTGCCGCAGACGATTCTCGGGTCGTTATTCAGTTTCGGATCGTCCCTGATTTCACTTAAAATCCGAATCGCATCTCCGTATACCTTGCGGGCTACGTCGCCTTTTCTGATAAAGAGATATCCCGGGGTAAACAACGGAAGAAGCTTGTCGGTCCCGCCGAGAAACTTTTTCGCAGCATAAACGGGGTCTGAAAAAAACTCCACGAAAGTATCGTTCCACCCAAAGGAAGATACGTCGTAATCCGCGGACAGCAGATCCCAGAAATGATTCAGGTCATGATAGACGAGACAATCCGGTTCGATAAAAATATTTTCATCGTAGGGACAGTGCGTCAGCATAAAAAACTTATCGGTAAACGTTCTCGAAGGATTTTCCAGCAAGACGGTTTTCGAAAAAGCTTTCGTATACGCGTTCTCTTCATCGCATAGAATCGCAAAGGGTTCATTCGGGTGGAACAGACGAAACGATTCCAGCAAATGAAACGCCATCTTATAATAGCCGATATCGCCGGTCGCGATCGTAAAGAAACCGCGCGTCATCCGTTCATCCCTCTGATTTCATCGTAATCGTGTTCAAGGTCCACCAAAACGACCTCATGCAGACCTCCGTTTCTTTTTTCAGGAGGCGGTGATTTTTGTCAGTATTATGGTTTTGCAGGAAATACGGTTCTTTCAATTCTTTTTTAGAAACACGGATTCTATGTGTACGGCATATCCTGTCTATCTCAATCAGAATATCAAGCTCGGTCAATTGCAGTTCTCGGATATCAAAAGCACACATTATGCGTTCTCCTTCCGATATTTATTTCGATTATCTGTCAGATGAAATCGCGAAGATAACCACATGGTAAACTCATGTTCTATGAAATACCACGATATCCATGAGATACCCCATGTTATCGTACAAATCAGAACAGCAATCGCTATATTTCGAATAGTAAGTGAATCAAGTGCAAAAAAATGCGTTGCAAGCGTAATTGTATAATAATGAAGCAAATAATAAGAATAGCTGATATTTCCGAGCTTAACAACGGGGTACGGCGTTTTTTTCCCGCAGGCGGAATACACGAGAGCACAGATCAAAACCGCGGTAAACAGCGCGATGTCATACCAAACGGAAACTTTGCGCAAAAAAGCCGGAACCGCCAGGCCCGTGACAACGGCAGCCGAAATCAGGATCGGAATAAGGCCGGAACGGTATTCGATTCTTTTAGCGCTCATCAGCGAAAAAACGCCGTAGACGGCAAGGCCGACAATGAAAGACGTCCACACGTAAGGATTCGCCGTATAAAAATGGAGAACAGGATTGTCCGTCGGGAAAACATAGCCGATCATTGCGACTGCAAATGCAAAACATGCCGCTATAAAGCCCCGATATTTATGGTTCAGCCGCATTGCGATCAGAAATAGCACGTAAAACAGCATTTCCATCTGCAGGGTGTGCCCCAAACCGACAAGCGGGCGGATCGCGGTGCCGGCTTTTGCGGTCATCCGTGAAAACGGAATGAAAAAAAGAGAACAAACAAGCTGCGCCGCCGTCGGACGGTAGCCGACGATCGATGGGAAAAACTGCCCCGCTGCAAAGGTGAACACGGTCAGCCCCCAATACAGCGGAAGGATCCGGACCAGCCTGCGCGATAAAAATCGGCGCTTTTTATCGATCTTACGTGTGGAAAGCATGACGACGAAGCCGCTGATCATATAAAACAGATAAACCGCGTGTGAAAAATCAAACGGACAGCTCCCCTGCAGACCGGAAAAATGATATACCGTTATGCACATGGCGCCGAGAAAACGAAGCGCCTGGAGTGAATCTATCCTGTCGGGAAGATCGAATCGTTTCTTTTCCATATCATTCACGAATGCAAAATATCGAGATATACGTGATAAAGCGTTTCGGCGTTATGCTCCGCATCGTGGGTGACGCGGGCTTTATTCCGCGCGTTTTCCGAAAGCATGAGCGCCGTTGCGTCGTCGTCAAAAATCCGTTTGACGCACCACGCAAGAAGCGCCGGATCGTCGCTGCGGTAAAACAGCGCCTCTTCTCCGTCTTTCGCCATATCGGGCGCTCCGCCGACATAAGAAGAAATACAAGGAGTTCCGACAAGCATTGCCTCCGCAAGCGTGTTCGGGCTGTTTTCCGCAACGGAGGTCAATACGTATGCGTTGACGCGGGAAAGCATCCCTGCGACTTCTTCCGCATTCAGCGTACCGGTAAAAACGATATGGCTGCCGACGCCGAGACGGTCGATCCGTTTTTTCAGATACGCGCCGTATCCTTTTTTGAGCGGCGAACGGTTCTCGCCGAAGGGTTTATGACCCGCGACGTAAACCGTGATATCGGGATACTCGCGGATCAGCTCGGGAAGCGCTTCGACCAGAAAATGAAAACCTTTGAGCGCATAATAGCTGTTCCCGACGTAGAGAGCATGACGCTGCATGGTTTCGATGCTCCAACGCTCTTCATAAAAAGCCGGACGAAGCACACGCGCGACGGAGTAATATTTTGCATCGGGATTCAGCGCGTAGGAATGCGCTCTGTCCCACGTGGTTCTGCCGAGAATAAAGCGCGCGTCAGCGATGAGTTCCCGTTCCGGCTTCATGCGCGGCGCATACCATCTCGTTTTGCGGAAATGAAGCGTCAGCGCGGAAAACACGGATACCGGGTCGCAGGAAAGCATCATATCGTCAATCGGCAGCAATCCGCATTGATAACCGTATTGCCCGTTCAGGATCCCCTGTAGGGACACGACTGCGGGAATCCCCTTTTTCTTCGCAGTAATAAGCATCGCTTTCGCGTGAAGGAACTCGGTGCCTTCGATTTGAACGATGTGGGGACGGACTTTTTCCGTAATCACATCGCATACCGCTGACAAGGCGGAAAAATCCGTGCCTTTCCGATACGGAATCGAACAATACCGGACGCCGTCATATTCGACGTCAAAATCGGCCCCCGTATCCGATTTACAGGCGATCGTAAGATGTACGCCGTCGATCTGCTTCAGGCGGGAAGCCATCGCCTCGACCCAGCCGCCGAGCACGTCGCTTTTTACCGAAAGCGATTCGGCGACGCCGCGCGGGATCAGATTGGCCGTCCAAAGAATATTCATGCGGTTTCTCCTGTCCATCGAATGATATCGGAATACATGACCGGGCATAGAATCAACAGCGGGAAATATACCTGAAACACGAACGGGTCGAAAATCGCAACGAGAGCGATCGCAAGAGTGTGTGCGTTGGCCGTTGTGATCAGAATGCGGTAGTTATAATTCTTTTTAAAATAAATCGGCGTACGGAAAATCATCAGAACCGTCGGGATACCTCCCCATAAGCCGTATCTCGCGAACGTATCGAGCAATTCGGAATGTCCGCCCACTGCGCCGCGGAAAAGGATTCCGCCGATCAACGGGAACTGCAGGCTCGTTTTGATACTCATCCAGTATCGATCGATCCGCGTCGCAAAGGAGTCCGCCATTTCTCCCTCTGCCGTTGAGAGGAGGTCTTCGATCTTACGCACGACCTTTGTGCCTTCAAAAATTTTCAGGACGAAATTCCGGAAATTTTCCACGTAAACCAGCATTAACAAAAGAGCCGCTATCATGGCGACGGAGATGATGATCGCGGGAACGACGCTTTTTTTGCGGTAAAAAACCAGTATCGCCGCTGATATTGCCGATGCGATAACTGCGATGGAATAACCTGCGTTTAACAGCAGCCCCCAGAAAGAGGCGATCCAAACCGCGCCGAGCAGAAAGTAGAATTTATTGTGTGTAAACGATTTCAGCGACCACGCATAGATTACCGGCGCGATGCAGACCTGCGGATAAACGAGACCGTAACCGCCGATACCTCTGCGCATATAACGGTATAAATCCTCCGAGTCGCGCACAAGCTGCCGTGAAATCGAGGGGTCTTCCTGCAATTGTTTCGTCGTGATATAATTAAAAATAATCAGCAACAGCAGCGTTACGGGAACGATCAAGCGGTAATTCTGCCAACTGTCGGAGCTGTAAATATTGATAAAGAACGCAAGGACCATCATATACACGGCGATCTCGCGAATAATGGCGTTCGCTCCGTTCAGAATATACGCTATAACAGCGACCGCGGCCATAAACAGGCCGCACCAGATCTGGATCTTCGTAAACTCAAACCGACGCAAAAACTCAATCAGGAACCAAACAAAAGCAAGACCCAACGCAAGCAAACGGAAGATAAGATCCATTTGCAGCGGCGGAGCCACGGACCATATCATCAGATAGAAAACGGAAACCATCTGCAATACGGTCTGCAGTGATTGGTTGATCGGTACGTTCAGTCGTTTCTGCATAGAACCCTTTCCGACCAGCGGCGGCAGTCGTCCTCGTATTTTCTGTAATCAAACGTTTCTTTCAGCGCACGGTTTACGTGCAAGCCGTTATATGTTTTTTTCATCGCGTCGAACAAATCGTCTGCCGACGCATCGGGTAATACGGTACAGTCTGCGTCGGCGTAAAGCGGAACGTCGCTGACCTCCGTCGTGATAACGGGAACGCCGCACGTAAACGCTTCGACGAATTTTGTCGGGAAACCCGCCGTATTCCTGCGGCTTTTCTCCCGCAGAAAAACGAAACAATCGCAGCCGAGGATCTCCCGGACGGCGTCGTTGTGCGAAAGACGGCCGTAAAAGACAACGTCTCGCGGCAGATCCGATCCCTCATCGGAAAGCCGGGTCCGGTACTCTTTTTCCGTAACGCCGATGATTTTAAGCATCGCCTTTCCTTCGGGAAAAGCGGAGAAAGCTGCAAGTAAAAGATCCAGCCGCTCCTTATCGGACGGCGAGCCGGCATAACAGAAACAGAACCGATCTTCTTTATGTCTTTCCTGACGCCAGACCGCGTCTTCCTTATCGATCAGAGGCGGCAGCAGCAAAACGCCGCCGTTTTTTTCGTAACGTGCCTGCATTGTCCGGCTGACGACTATCATTCCGCTGCAAAGCTCCGGAAGGTAATTTTCGATAAGAATACTGTCGAGCGATTTGACTTTTTTTTTCAGAAATGAACCTTCGGTAAAATCGTTCCACTCGGTGCAGTCGTACAGAATGCGGATCCCGCGGCGGGGAAAATACCCGCAAGCGCGGCGAACCGCCGTATACGGCGCATTATAGAAAACGATCGCGGCCGTATCGGCATACCGCTGCGTCAGGGAAATGAGGTCTTTCAGGTCAAACATCTGCGAAGCCCATTGCCGCGCGGTAACCGGATAAGCGCGCTCGTAAACCGCGAAACCTTCATAATCCTCACGTCTTGCGAGCCCTTCGAAACGATCCGCGTCTCTGCACGCGCCGAGGAAAACCGTACGGTATCCGATGCTGCGGAAGAGCTTCGCGTTGTTGACGACTCTGTGCGCCGCCGCGTTTTTATCCGGCAGTTCGAAATTTCCGACACAGATCAGCGTTCCGCCGTTCATGAAAGATTCTCCCTGTACCAATCGACAGCCGCTTCGATTCCGCGGTCAAACGACCAGTCCGGAGCATATCCGAGCAGCCGTTTCGCTTTATCGATATTCGCGTTGGAATGTTTGATATCTCCTGCGCGGTCCGGGCCGAAAACAGGCTCGATATCAACACCGAGCGCACGGGTAAGACTGTAATAAATATCAATCAGATATTCTCTTCCGCCGTACGCGATATTGAACGCCTCCCCTGCCGCTTCGTGCGGCGCCGCGCAGGCTTTCAGGTTTGCCTCGACGACGTTTTCCACATAAGTAAAATCCCTGCTCTGTTTTCCGTCGCCGTTAATCGTCGGGCGTTCACCGGCGAGCATCTGACGGATAAAACGCGGGATAACGGCAGCATAAGCGCCGTCGGGATCCTGACGGGGACCGAACACGTTGAAATACCGCAGACCGTAAGTATCGAGACCGTAGTGCATGGAATACTGTTTCGCCCATTCTTCGTCGCAGCGCTTCGTCAGCGCGTAAGGGGAAAGAAGATTCCCTTCTCTTCCCTCGGTTTTCGGCAGGTTCGGCTCGTCGCCGTAGACGGAAGAGCTCGAGGCGTAAACGAACTTTTTCACACCGCGCCTGCGCGCCGCTTCGAGCATGTTGAGCGTGCCGGAAATATTATTCGCACAGTAAAACAGCGGCATTTCAAGACTGCGCGGAACCGAACCCCACGCCGCCTCATGCAGAACATAATCCACGCCCTCGCAGGCGGAAAGGCAGACGTTAAAATCCTTCACGTCTCCCCGGATAAAAGAATAATTCGGATCATCTGCAAACAGCTCGACGTTTTCGGTTTTACCCGTTGAAAGATCGTCAAGACAGCGCACGACGCAGCCCTTTTTCAGGAGCGCTTCGCAGAGATTGGAGCCGATAAAGCCCGCTCCGCCCGTCACGAGAAAAACGGAACCCGCGGGAAACGATATTTCGGAATAGCCCATATCAAAGCCTCCAGTAAAGATAACCCCGTTCCGCCGTTTCTTTTCGGGGGAAGATCCCCTTGACGTCGATCAATACTTTTTTCCCGCCGCCGAAAAATCCGTCGATTTCTTCAGGCGTGAGTCTCTTGAATTCGTCGTGCGCTACCGCGACGACCACGGCGTCCATTCCACGAACGGATTCAAGCGGACAGAGCTGCGTTCCGTAAAGCCTGCGGGCTTCTTGAGCGTCAGCGCAGGGGTCGCATATCAGCGGCGTTATCCCGTATTCGCCGAGCTCTTTTACAATATCGATCACTTTCGTATTCCGCGTATCCGGACAGTTCTCCTTGAACGTAAAACCGAGAACGGCGACACGCGCGCCTTTGACCGGAATATCGGCTGCGATCAGGCGTTTGACGGCGTTTTGGGCAACGTATCTGCCCATATCGTCGTTAATGCGTCTTCCCGCAAGAATGACCTGGCTGTGATAACCCATCTGTTCCGCCTTATACGTCAGGTAATACGGATCGACGCCGATGCAGTGGCCGCCCACAAGACCGGGACTGAATTTCAGAAAATTCCATTTCGTCCCGGCAGCTTCGAGAACCGCTTTCGTATCAAGCCCCATCCGGTTGAAGATAATCGACAGCTCGTTCATAAAAGCGATATTGATATCCCGCTGGCTGTTTTCGATCACCTTTGCCGCTTCAGCGACGCGAATGCTTTCCGCACGGTAAACGCCCGCTTCCACAACAAGTTCATAAACGGCGGCGACAACGTCGAGCGTTTCATCATCCATTCCGGAAACGATTTTTCGGATCGTTTCGAGACGATGCACCTTATCGCCCGGGTTAATCCGTTCGGGAGAATATCCGATTTTGAAATCTTTTCCGCATACGAGCCCGGATTCTTTTTCGATGATCGGCTTGCACACATCTTCCGTCACACCGGGATAAACCGTCGATTCGAACACGACGACGCTCCCGGGCGTCAGATTGCGGCCGAGAATGCGCGAAGCGCTATCAAGCGGCTCGAGATTCGGCGTATGGTCTTCATTTACGGGCGTCGGGACGGCGACAATATGAAAAGACGCTTCGCGGAGCCGCGCGGGGTCTGCGGTAAAATCAACGCTCGTCCGGCGTATCTCGTCGTTGCCGACTTCGCCGGTCGGATCGATTCCGCTCTGATACTGTTCGATTTTTTTCAGGTTCAGGTCAAACCCGATGACGTCAAGCTTTTTCGCAAAAGCGACGGCGATCGGCATACCGACGTAGCCGAGGCCGATCAGCGACAGTTTATTTTTTTTGTTGAGCAGACCTTGATACAAATCGTAAACCATATGGCATCCTCAATTCGTTAAGGCAACGCCGCAAAATTCCGGTATGCGGATCGCGCCGTAAATTTTTTTTTCAGATTGTTCAGATTTTCCGCAGGAAACTGACGGTTGTCAAGGAAAAGATGTGCAGAGTGACGGAACAAAGATGGGGCAAGACGCGCATCTGTATTTGTGCGGTGTTGCCTTAATACAGTTTTTTAACTTCATCAATCAGAATCCGGTTAACGGAAAATACGTCAAACCGTTCCGAAACGAACTTGCGCGCGTTGGCGCCCATTTCTTCCGTGAGCGCATCATCGTCGCAGAAGCGTTTCATCGCCTCATAAAGGGATGGAATATCTCGCGTTTTGACCGTAAAGCCGTTATATCCGTCCCGAACGGTCTCCCTGCAGCCGGGGGCGTCGGTGGTGATCACCGGTCTGCCGCAGGACATCGCCTCGAGCGTCGCCCGCGGCGTCCCTTCACGGTAAGACGGAAAGACGAAATACCGGATTGAAGAAAAAAAAGAAGGAACATCCGATATTTCTCCGAGGTATT
>JAFRTA010000112.1 GCA_017427315.1 Clostridia bacterium | reverse complement strand
TGATAAAATATTTATTATTTATTTTAGAGTGTGGAAACGGAGACGGTTGCCGTGCGGCAGATTTTTAATTTAAATCAGGGGTGGCTTTTTTCACAGAACGTACCCGAGAATATCGACGCGCCTTTGACCGATGCGAAGCAGATCAATCTGCCGTATACCTGGCCCGCCGCGGGCGAGAACGCATATAAAGGGAAATGCGTCTACCGCAAGGAGATCCCGATCCCGACGGAGCTGCATTCGATCCGGCTTTTTCTGGCGTTCGGCGGTGTGGCGAATTCCTGCACGGTTTACCTCAATGAAAAAATCGTCGGCATCCATAAAGGCGGTTTTACGCCTTTCCGCTTTGAAATCACGGACTGCGTCGCCTACGGAAAAAACAACGCGATCACGGTCGTCGCCGACAATTCCGATTATTCCGCCATGTGCGGCGTGCGGGAGCAGTACGATCTGTTCGGCGGCGTATGGGGCGGCGTCGATCTGATTATCGCGGGCGTCACCCATTTCGCGTTGGATGAGAACGGTTCCGACAGCATCTATATCAACACCCGCGTGGCGGACGGCGTCGGCAAGGTCGCTGTTGTCGCACGGATCTCCAATCCGGTGAATTACGATATCGTCAGCTTTACCGTTTACGACGCTTCCGGCGCGCGCGTCGGCGCTGCTGCTGCGTCTCCCAAGGATGCGACCGCGGTGATCGATATTGACGCGCCCGCGCTCTGGCAGCCCGGGAATGAGCTTGCGTATCTGTATAAGCTGCGCGCAAAGCTTTTGCGCGACGGCGATATCCTTGACGAACGCGAGATTCGCTTCGGCTTCCGCAGGATCGACGCCTCCGGCGACGGCGTGCAGATCAACGGCAGAAACGTGCGTCTGCGCGGCGTGTCCTACGGTCAGGACGGCATCGTGCCGAAGACGGACCATACCGCGGCGGTCGAAGCGCTCCGCGAAATGGGTGCGAACGCGGTGCGGCTTGTGAATTTCTATCAGACCGAGTCGTTTTTCGACCTGTGCGATAAAAACGGGATCGTCGTCTGGTGCGAGCTTCCTTTGGATCTGAAATACGCGAACGAGGATTCCGCGCAGAATCTCGTTACCCAGTATGAGGAGCTTGCGCGGACCTATTATAACCACCCGAGCGTTTGCTTCGTCGCGGCGGACAGCGGCGGCACGGACGAAGGCGCGCGCGCCGCGGAAAGTGTGTTTGAGGCGCTCAAAAGGTTTGATAAGTGCAGGCTTTGCGTTTCGTCCGATGAGATCCGGCATATCCCCGACGGGAGAAGCGTGGCGAACGCCGACGCGGTGGGGCTGCGCCTGTACGACGGCGAAAACCCCGACGGATATATCGAGCTGCTCGACCGCGCGCATATCGCTTCGCCCGCAAAGCCGGTCTTCGTCACCGAATACGGGATTTCCGGCTGTAAGGATTATCATTCCTCCACCCCGATCAAGGGCGACAATACCGAAGAATACCACGCCCTGTTCCACGAGAAAACGTGGATCAACCTCGCCATGCGCGAATTTATCCGCGGGTGCTTCGCAGCGGAGCTGTACGATACCGATTATACGCTCAAAGGTCTGCTTTGCGCCTCCGGCGAGCGGGCAAAGGACGCATTCTGGTTCTACCGTTCTCAATGGGCGACCGAGAAATTCGTCAAGATTGCGGGGGAACGTTACGTCAACCGTGTTGAGAAACGGATCGAGCTCAAGGTCTATTCCGATTGCAGCGCGGTCATGCTTTCGGTCAACGGGAAGCCCGTAAAGGGCAGCGCGGCTTCTTCTTTAAGCGGTGTGTTCGTCTTTGACGACGTGCGGCTGACGCGCGGCAAAAACGTGATTCGCGCCGTGACGGAAGAGGGGTTGAGCGACGAGATCGTGCTGATCCGGAAAAAGAACGAGGATCCCTCTTACGTCGGCGTCCGTGCCGAAGATTCGCAGAGCCCGCAGGAAGAGAATTGATTTCGCCGTATGAACTGAAAGGACGGATCGTTATGGTTTCAGACAGTTTGTCGATCAACGCGCTGGGGCGTCTGACCGTCGGCGGCGCCGATACCGTCGCGCTTGCCGGGAAATACGGCACGCCGCTGATGGTTTACAGCGAAGACGGCGTGCGGCGCAACTGCCGTAAATTCGTATCCTCGATCAGGGATAACTATGGCGGAAACGGCCTGGTGATGTATGCGTCAAAGGCGTTTTCGTGTCTTGAAATGTACCGCATCTGCGACAGCGAGGGTATGGGCGTCGACGTCGTATCCGGCGGCGAGATCCATACCGCGCTCAAGGCGGGATTTCCCGCCGAGCGGATTCTGTTCCACGGGAACAACAAGACCCGTCGGGAGTTGGAAACCGCGCTTGACGCAGGCGTCGGCAGGTACGTCGTCGATAACTTCCCCGAGATGGAGCTGCTGGACCGGCTGGCGGGGGAGAAGGGCGTTTGCGCAAGAGTGCTGCTGCGCATTACGCCCGGAATCGACGCGCATACCCATGATTTTATCAAAACCGGCCTGATCGACTCCAAATTCGGCTTTACGCTGGAGACCGGCGAAGCTTTCGACGCGGTCCGGCGCGCGACCGAAAAAAGAAATCTGGATTTCGTCGGCGTGCACTGCCATATCGGTTCGCAGATTTTCGATATCGATCCGTTTGAGCACGCTGCCGTCGTGATGCTGGACTTTATTCGCAGGATCCGCGACGAGCTCGGCTTTGAGCCGGAGGAGCTCGATCTGGGCGGCGGTTTCGGAATCAAATATCTCGACGACGACGATCCGGAGGATTTTACCGAGTATATGCGCCGCGTCGCCGCGGTCGTAAAAAACAAATGCGCCGAGGAAGGGCTGCGCGTCCCGTTTATCCTGATCGAGCCCGGCCGCTCCATTGTCGGCGCGGAATGTGTCACGCTCTATACGGTGGGCGGCGTCAAGCGGATTCCCGGCGTGCGCACTTACGTCAGCATCGACGGCGGCATGGCGGACAATCCCCGTTACATTCTGTATCAGGCGGCGTATCAGCTCACCTGCGCGAACCGGGCGGCCGAGCCGCGCGACACGATCGTCACCCTCGCGGGCAAGTGCTGTGAGAGCGGCGACCTGATCCAGGAAAATGCGCCGCTGCAGGCGGTCGCGCCCGGCGATATCGTCGCGGTAATGACCACGGGCGCCTACAATTATTCCATGGCGTCAAACTATAACCGGATCCCGCGGCCGGCGGTGTTGATGGTCTCCGGCGGAAAAGAGCGCATGATTATTCGTCGGGAAACCGATGAGGATTTGGTCAGGCTGGATATGTGAAGAACGGAATATGCAGCATAAATATTCATCTTATGCAGTATAAATATACATGTTTTTTTGTCAAGTGAAATATAAGAAAAAATTTGTCGAATTTTTTGTATATTCTGCCGATGTTGAAAAGTATGTTGAAAATGTTGACAAGTTTCATTTTATATTTCATCTGCGGAAAAATAAAAGTGCGATTTTGTGATTATAATATCGAAAAGCAATGAAATATCTGCCGTATGGCGCATCCGTATATTCATTTTTATTCGTTATAACAATGTATATTTTTTAGCAAGGAGAAAAAGCTATGAGAAACAAGCGAATGCAGATTTCCGCAGTGATTCTGGCAATCCTGGCCGTGCTTTTCACCGCAATTCCCGCGACGGCGGTCGACGATCCAACCGTCGGAAGATACGTGATCTCCATTCCCGAGGG
>JAFRTA010000111.1 GCA_017427315.1 Clostridia bacterium | reverse complement strand
CTCCCTCGACCGCGATATAGTACAGGACCGTTCCCTCGGGGATCCCGACGGTCCCGCAGCCGGACGCCGTTTCTCCCGTCGCGCGCTTCCACGGCTCGATCAGATCCGGGCAGTCCTTCAGGCGCGGCGGCTCGTAATCGAGCGGAGAATACCGGTAGTAAATACACACCTGCGCGCTTTCGACGTCGGCGGGCAGCGTGAACGATACGCGCACGTTGGACGGCTCAAACGAAAGCCCGGTCAGATGGATGTTGCCCGCGCCCATGCCGCAATGCTCGTCGGCAAAACGCGCGATCTCCGGCAGGTCGATGCCCTGATCCATGCCGTGGATCATCGAGGACACGAGCAGCGCCTCGCCGTTTTCGCAAGCCGCGGCGCAGGCGGTCGTGCAGTTCGCGGAAAAGAACGGATCGTTGTCGCCGTTGACCCACAGCACCGGCGTTTTCACCTCGGGCAGAAGCAGCATCCCGTCCCAGACGTCGCTGACGCCCTCGCCGCGGAACCACTCGCCCCAGGGCGAGGTCGTCGCGTCGAGAAAGCCGCAGCCGTAGACCGGCGCGGCGAACGCGACGCGGGGATCATAACCCAGGACCGTACCGGAGGCGAAGCCGCCCCAGGAGATGCCGGTCAGACCGACGCGGTCGGGATCGACCCTTCCGTCGGCGCGCATCAGGTTGTTTGCGAGAATGATATCCGAAATGAAGTAATAATACCACTGTTCGCGGAACGGCCTGCCGCGGGATTCCAGCGCGTCGGTCGGCAGATGCGCCTCGGGATCCGGCGCCCAGAGGCTGATATCCGTGCTGTAGGTACGGTCCGACCCGTTATACACAAGACCGTTGAAATCAAACGAGATCGCCGCGTATCCGCGGTCGACCCAATAGGCGACCCAAGGCGCCCACGCATGGCATCCGCCGCCGTGAACGAGCACCACTCCGGGCACTTTTGCGTCTTCGCCCGCGCCTTCGGGGAAGCCGAGATAGGCGAAGACGCGCGTCTTTCTGCCGCGGCATTCCTCGCCTTCATAGAATACCGCGTGAATGCGCCCGTCCCCGGGATAAGGATCTTTTTCGGGACAGGGCGTCACGGTCGGGATGTGCGACCGCACCGCGGCGAACAGAGCTTTGAGTTCGTCGGTTTTTTCGTTCCCGCCGGGGGAGACGAGATCGGTTTGATAATACTTCGCCATAATGTCCTCCTTACGGATGATATCAATAATGTATCATATCTTCCCGGAGAAATCAATAACCTGCGAAAACGCCGCCGTATTGATTTTTCCGGCGCGATATGATACAGTGAAAAAAGAAAAACAAAGGGGAACCGAACGGTGAGCAGGGATAACGCAAAGGGCTTTTATGTGGATATGTGCGGCGGCGTGCCGACGCTGTTCCGCGACGGGAAGCCGTTCCCCGGGGCGGCGTATATGACTTATCTGGAAAAATACGCCCGTTATGAGGATTTCGCCCGGGCGGGGTACCGGCTGTTCTCCTTTCCGGCGCTGTGCGCGGGAAAATGGATCAGCGCGACAAAAGGCTTGCGCCCCTTCGGAAACGGGATTTTCGACGGCGGGAGCGCACCCGATTTTTCGGGCTTCGACGCGTCCGTCCGGCGCATTCTCGACGCGTGCCCCGAGGCGTATCTTTTGCCCCGGGTCAATCTTTCCGCGCCGGACCGGTGGCTGCGGGAGCATCCCGATCAGACGGACGGCGCGGGAGAGCGGGAATCGCTTTTCTCGCAGCTTTGGCTGCAAAACGCCGAATATATGCTGCGGGAGCTGATCGCGCACGTAAAGCGGAG
Source organism: Clostridia bacterium (assembly GCA_017427315.1). GTDB lineage: Bacteria > Bacillota > Clostridia > Oscillospirales > Acutalibacteraceae > RGIG2774. Next base: position 1,005 of record JAFRTA010000111.1, on the reverse strand, counting down.
CAATTACCGGGACCGGATCGCCGGCTACCATCTGGCGGGCGGCAATACGGAGGAGTGGTTCCATTTCGATATGAACGCGGGAGCGTCTCCCGCGGCGGAGGCGGGCTTTGCTGCGTTCCTGCGGAACGAGCATCCGGATCTGCGCTTTGACGGTCTGCCCGATCTTTCCCTGCTGAACGGCGAAGGCCCTCTGCACGGCTCCGCGTATCTCGCGGCGTATCTCGAATACGCGAGCGAGGCGGTCGCCCGGGCGGCCGCGCATCTCGCGCGGGCGGCGAAGGACGCCGCGGGGGACGGCGTCGTGATCGGCGTGTTCGGCGGCTACGCGCTCGAGGTCCCCTCGCCTCTTTACGGCACGCATGCGCTGCGAACGCTTCTTACATGCGACGCGATCGATTTTATCTGCTCGCCGAATTCTTATCTCGGGCTGCGCGATCCGGACGCGGACTGGACGGAGATGTACGCCGCGGATTCCGTTCGCCTGCACGGCAAGCTCTGCATGCAGGAGTGCGATATCCGCACCCACCTGACGAAGCCGCTGGGAGACCGCGCGCCGGAATACGACCCGGGGCATATCATGACCGCGCCGATATGGCACGGTCTGCCGGACCGGAAAACGGCGATACAGGCGCTGCGCAAGTCGTTCTGCCGGCAGTTTGTCAGGGGCAACGGCTTCTGGTGGTTCGATATGTGGGGCGGCTGGTACGACGACCCGGTCCTGACGGCGGAAATGCGGCGGTTCCGCGAGATCTACGCGGCGTCCCTGTTGAAGCCGGAGCGCCGGAGCGTCGCCGAGATCGCCGTTTTCATCGACGAGACCGCCTTCCGGCAGATGACCGACTGCGAGACGCGAAACGCCTTCTGCGGGCAGCGCGCCGCGCTCGGGCGGATCGGCGCGCCGTACGATATGTACGATATCTCCGACTTTTCCGCGGTGTATCGGCGTTATCGGGGCGTGATCCTCTGCACCGGGATCATGACCGGGGGCGCCGCCGCCGCGATCGG
>JAFRTA010000110.1 GCA_017427315.1 Clostridia bacterium | reverse complement strand
TTATGCGTCCGCGGCGATCTGCGTCTCGGGCAGCGGTTCAAGCTTTGCCGCCGCGCGAAGGATCTTTCTTGCGTCGCCGGCTTTGATTTTTCCGTCGCCGTCCACATCGGCAAGCTTTGTCTGAAGGTCGTCAAGCGTTTCCAGCCTTGCCGCGGCGCGGAGCGCAAGGCGCGCGTCCTTGGCGTTGACTTTTTCGTCTTTGTTCACGTCGCCGAGGCTGAAGGTCTCCCCCGTCGGCTGCTCCGGCACGGTGACCTTGCCGATCAGAATCTTGTTCGCGTCCTCGATCAGCTCCACGGGGATCTCAACGTATCCCTCCTCGCCGAGCGTGAACGGGGGGCTGTCGAACGTAGCGACCACTCTGCCGTTGTCGCCGCAGAGCTTGTATTCGAAGCCGCATTCGCCCTTGATCCCGGCACCCATCTCGTCCGTTACGGCGATGACCGCGGTCTTATTTCCGCCGTCCGGAGCGTCTTCGATGCTCACGGTGAAGGCAAGGCCTTCATAGAGCAGACCTTTCTGAACGGTAACGCCCCTGATCACCCCGGTCAGGCCCTCCTCGTAATCGTAGCCCTCGTCTTTTCTGACCTCGCCGAAGCTCACCTTTGCGGGAGTATCGACGTTCACGTCGCCGGCTTTTATCTCGGTCTGGATGATCGTGAACTCTCCGTCGCTCAGGTCCGCGCGCAGCGGCACGGAAGCGTCGACGATTTTTTCGCCGTTTTCATCATAGCAGGAAAGCTTGATTTCGGTGGTATCCTTTACGGGTTTGCCGGATTCGTTCGCGACTTCGATATATACGCTGCCGTCTCCCGCGGGAATGAACTGACGGATGGTGATGCCGTCGACGGTGTACGGAAGCGGAGGCTCGAACGCGATCTCGGGCGGACGCTGCTCGGGAACGTCGATCTTACCGACCAGAATCTTGCTCGCGCCTTCAATCAGCTCCACGGGAATCTCGACCGGACCGTCTGCGAAGCTGAACGGCGGCGCGTCGAACGTGGCGATCACTCTGCCGTCGTCGCCGCAGAGCTTGTATTCCAGACCGCAGTCGCCCATAATGAGCCGGTCTCTTTCGTTGGCAACGGTTATCACGGCGCTCTTTTCGCCGTTTTTCCCGGTTTTGATATCGACCGCCGCGGAAACGCCGTCGTATTCGTAATCCTTCTGAACGGTCACGCCGTCCTCTTCTTCCGTTTTGCTTTCGTCGTAGTCGTAACCGCGAACGGGTACGATTTCACCGAAGGAGACTTTTGCGGGTTGGTCGATTGATCCCTTCCCCGCCTTAATCTCGGTATAAACAATCGTAAACTCTCCGTCGCTCAGGTCCGCGGCGATCGGAACGACCGCGTCCGTTATTTTTTCCCCGTTATCATCATAGCAGGCAAGCTTGATCTCCGTTTCGTCCTTCACGGGTTTTCCGGATTCGTTTGCGATCTCGATATATACGCCGCCGTCCCCCGCGGGGATGAACACCCGGACCGTCAGGCCGTTGGACGTATACGGCAGCGGCGGGTCGAATTCGATATGCTTCGGCATCGGAATGCCGCAGCGGTCGCATTCCAGATTCCCGTCGTCGTCGATATGGCCGAGGGCGCGGATCTTCTCCTGCTCTTTGAGCACTGCGCTGCATACCGCGCAGACGGTTCCTTCCGTCAGGCCGTCTTCGGTGCAGGTGGGCGCCTTGCCGGGAACGGTTTTTTCCGTATGCTCCGTTTTTGCGACGGGCTCGGTGCGCACCGCGCCGCATTCGGCGCAGGTGAAGGTTTTCTCGCCTTCATGCGTGCAGGTCGCTTCTTTCGTGACCTTGCCTTTGTCCCAGGTGTGCGCGGCTGTCTCGACGTGCGACGGGTCGTTCGCGCAGACTCTCTTATGCTGTTCGCCGTCGACCTTCTTCCAATCGCCCCAGGCGTGCCCCGTCGGAGGGATCGGCTCCGAGGTCAGAAGGATCTCACCGCAGATTTCACAGACCGCGCCCTCGCCGTAACCGGCCTCGGTGCAGGTCGGCGCTTTGCCGGGAACGACCTTTTCCTTATGCTCCGTTTTTGCGACCGGCTCGGTGCGCACCGCGCCGCAGTCGGCGCAGGTGAAGGACTTTTCGCCCTCTTCGGCGCAGGTGGCTTTCTTTGTCACTTTGCCCTTATCCCACGTATGCGCGGCGGTCTCGACGTGCGCGGGATCGTTCGCGCAGACTCTTTCGTGCTTTTTGTCGTCGAGTTTCTTCCAGTCGCCCCAGGCGTGTCCGGTCGCTTCGACCGGTTCGGTCTTTTTCGCCTTGCAGACGGTGCAGGAATATGTTTTCTCGCCGTTCTCTTCGCAGGTCGCTTTTTTTGTCACTTTGTCTTTATCCCAGGTATGCGCGGCGGTCTCGACGTGACTTGCATCGTTTGCGCACACGCGCTGATGCTGTTTGCCGTCAAGCTTCGTCCACTCGCCCCAGGCATGCCCGGTCGCGGTAATTGTCTCCGTCTTCGTTTCGCCGCAGTTCGCGCAGGTAAAGGTCTTCTCGCCTTCCTCTTCGCAGGACGCCGCTTTTGTGACCGAGCCCTTGCCCCATTCATGATCCTTTACGACGATCGTATACGAGCCCTCGGCGCTGCCGTTGCCGACCTCCTCGACGGAGATCACGAAATCAAACGTGCCCTTCTTCGTCGGTTTTCCTGTGATTTTACCGGTCTTCGCCGCGAGCTTCAGCCCTTCGGGCAGCTTGCCGGAAAGCACCTTCCACGTCAGGGCGCCGCCGTTGCCCGCCGTCGCCTTGACCGCCGCGCTGTAGGCTGCGCCGAGGCAGGCGTCTTTGAGCGAGCCGGTATTGACCTGCGGCGGCTGCGCGAGGGGCTCGCCGGTGACTCTGGCAATATTTGTGCTGTCTATCGTGTATTTCGGCGTCACGATACGAAATCTGTAAGTTCCCGGCTGAAAGGAATTGCTTGAAAAGCCCTGAATCCAACCAAGTCCCTCGTCGGGAGAAGCAGTTCCGCCGAGATAAATGACGCCGTTCTCATACAGCTTATACTGATTCGTCCCATCCGTTTGGATCAGCAGAAAACTTGTCCAATTCTCCGAATAGAGATCTTCGTCTTCATACGGAGAAATATCTATCGACGTAGAAAACGTCGAGCCGATAGGAATCTCATCTTCTCCCTCAATGCTTGTATCGCCGTTAACGAAAAAATAGACGTGCAGGCTCGGCTCCTCCGCGAACGCCGCGACGGGGAATGCCGTCATAATCAGCAGCAGCGAAAGCAGAATCGCCGCGACCCGTTTCGAACGTTTCATAAAAGATCGCTCCTTTTCTTTTTTCTTTATTGTAGCATTTGCATATGGAAATGTCAAAGATTTTTCAGATTTTTATACAAAAACGCGCTCGTTTTTACCTGAAAAAAACAGACATAACGATATCTTCTCCTCCGCCGGACGGACCGTTTGCAGCATGCAAAAATAAAGCCGGAACGGCAAAACCGTTCCGGCCTGAAAACTTTGCTCGACGGATTATTCCGCTTTGGACGCGGCGAAGCAATCGCTGCAGAGCGGATCGGGCTTGTTGCGCAGCGAAGCGGGGATCTGGCAGGTCTTGCCGCACTTGGAGCAGGTGACCTCGATCATCTCGCGGCCGGATCTGTTCGCTGCTTTTCTTGCGTCGCGGCACGCCTTGCATCTCTGGGGCTCGTTCTCAAAGCCCTTTTCGGCATAAAACTCCTGTTCACCGGCGGTGAAAATGAATTCATTGCCACACTCTTTGCAGATGAGTGTCTTGTCTTCGTACATTGTGGTTTACCTCGCTAAAAAATATTTTTGTCTCATTCAGCGAACACGGAAAAGAGAATGAGGCGTCTGCGGCGTATTTCGGCAAAAAAACGAATCTCCACCTAATACACGTTGCATTTATAATACAGCAATAATTTGAATTTGTCAATAAAAATTTTT
>JAFRTA010000109.1 GCA_017427315.1 Clostridia bacterium | reverse complement strand
TCGGTTTTTCAGGGCAGATTTTCTCCAATCCTGCCTCATCTGCCTTGATAATACGGCAGTATTGTCTGCGGCAGCTTCGTTGTCTTGAAAAAAATCTGCCGCTGAAAAACTGCTGCGCACCTTCGGACGAGGTATTTTTGAATTGTTTTTCGTTCTGAGACCGCAGCTTTGCTGACGCAAAGCAAGGGTGAAGGACGGAAAACAGCCGAAAAGAACCGTCCGTAGGCGGTTTGGGTTCAACTCTCCTTGCCCTACCCCGGCAAACGCCCCACCGCGTTTATCGTGATCTGCCAGAACACCGAATGGGATGCGGATCTGACGCGCTATCAGCGGGACGTGGGGATCGCCGCGCAGACGATGCTGCTCGCCGCCGCCGAACGGGGGCTGGGCGGCATCATGATCGGCAATTTCAGCCCGGAGAAGCTCTCCGCCGCGCTGGAGCTGCCCGATACGCTCGCGCCGATGCTGATCGTCGCCTTCGGCAAGCCCGACGAACAGATCGTTCTGACCGAGGCGGGACCGGGGGAGAGCGTGATGTATTACCGCGACGAAAACGACGTGCATTACGTCCCGAAGCGCAGGCTTGAGGACGTTATATTCTGAAAGAAGAAGGAGTTTTTCATCATGACAGACAAAAGCAGGGCCGCGGGCCTCGAGATCAGCGAGTTCACGGGCAGAGGCTACGACCGCACGATGATCTTCAAAACCTGGTGCGTCGCGTTCCTGACGCAGGACGACGAGTACACGAAGAACACCTATATGGAGCGGCATATGGAGACCGACGAGGTGTTCGTGCTTCTTAAGGGCGAGGCGACGCTGTATATCGGCGAGGACCGCACGCCCGTAAAAATGGAGCCATGCAAGCTCTACAACGTGACCGTCGGCACCTGGCACAACATCGTCTGCTCCGCCGACGCGAGCGTCCTGATCGCGGAGAACAGCGACACCGACCGGAGTAATACGGAGTATTTTGATTTGTAAATTCTGATTTGTCGGGCTGCTGCGCAGCCCGCAAATCAGAATTTCCGTGAGATGTGAAATGTGAGATGTGAAATGTGATTACTTTTCACATTTCACATTTTTCTGTTCACTGAAATTCGGTTTGATTGTTTTTACAGGGAAACGCCGCGGTATGCGAGCTCCATCGTTTTCGACAGGGCGACCGCGTCGTCGACGCCGCAGGAAATATCGCCGCCGTCGGTGATCGCGTCGAGCCATTCCTTCATCGGCGAGGGCTTCGCCTTCGGCAGATTCGGGAAGACCCATCCGTCGCCGACGTTGTAACAGACGCGGTCGGAAAAACCGCCCGCGAGGATCGTGCCCTTTTCGCCGACCAGCTCGAACGAAAACGGGTCATTGTTCGCCACGAACGAAGTCTCGCTGACGCCGATCGCGCCGTTCGCGTATTCGTAAACGGTCACCGCGTTGTCCTCCACGGAATCCACGAGCACGTGGGTGAAGGTCGAGCGCGCCGCGACGGGATCGCCTAAAAGCCAGTTGAACAGATAGGTCGAATGCGCGCCGAGGTCCATCATCGCGCCGCCGCAGGTTTTCGCGTCGTAGAAGGTCTGCGGGAGCCATCCCGCGCCCGCGCCGTTGTGCGCGTTGCGCATGCGGCAGTAATTGAGCCTGCCGAGAAGCCGTTCGTCGACCGCCTTTTTGATCCACTGAAAATCGCCGCGGGCGCGCCACGGGAATGAAATGCAGAACTTTACGCCGCTTTTTTTGACGGCGTCGGCGACCTCGAGCGCGTCCTTCTCGGTGAAGCACAGCACCTTTTCGGTAAAAATGTGCTTGCCCGCGGCCGCCGCCTTCGAGATGATCTCTTTGTGCCGGTCCGTCGAGGAGCAGACCATCACGGCGTCCACATCGGGCCTTCGCAGCATCGCGTCGTAATCCGCCGTGAAATCGCAGCCGTATTTTTCCGCCGCCGCGCGGCCCGTTTCTTCATTGTCGTCCCAGAGGACGGTGATGCGGCACCGGTCGTCCGCGGCGATCTCGTTCGCGTAACCGCCGAAATGCACGTGCCACGTGCCCGCAAGTGCGATGTTGGTCATTTTTTATGCTCCCTTATTTTTTATTCTGTTGATAAGGCTGCGCCCCGTTTCGGATATCGGGGATCGGGGATCGGATATCGTGCCGGGACCGCAGCTTAAATCATAGAATGGACATTGCAAAATCAGGAAATAACAGTATCGTTCATTTAACAAGCACGATCCGCGAGATCCGATATCCGAACCCCGATATCACCCGACGTTCACCCGCATCACGCCGAAGCCGCCGTTGATATCGACGACGGTCGGTCCCTCGCCGAAGGAACCGCTGCGGGCGATCTTCTCGTTGTTGTAATAGCACGCGCCGAGCCCGATCTGGAACGCGACCGTGTAGTCCGTTTCCGCGCCTTTGAAATCGAGATCGACCGCGCCGACCGCCGCGTCCACGCGGTTGACGCCGGTCAGCGCCGCCGCCACGCGCGTTGCGCCCGCGCCGCACTGCAGCGTAAGGTTCGCCAGCTCGCCGCTCTTGATGGCCAGCTCGCCCGCGCCCTCCTGTATTTCGGCGGAATCCGTTACGTACAGGTCGTTGAATACCGCGCTGCCCGCGCCGAGCTCGAGGTCGAGCGTTCCCGTGCGCAGCGTGTGCACGATCAGCTTGCCCGCGCCGCATTCGATATCCACGTTCTCGAACGCATATTCATAAGGGACCGTGATCGTCACGTTCATGCGTCTGCGCTGGCTCG
>JAFRTA010000108.1 GCA_017427315.1 Clostridia bacterium | reverse complement strand
TGCGCGACGAAGGTATCCGGCACCGCCGTCAGAACGTATTTCCCGCGGAAACCGGCTTCCTCCAGCAGCAGCGCGAACGCCTCGCCGGCGCCGCCGCTGCGCTCCCCCTCCTCGAAGAAGAAGACGCGCGCGCAGCCAAGCGCCGACGCGACCGCTTCGGGCGCAATCGGTTTGACCTTATTGAGCTTGACGATTTTCAGCGCGCAGCCGAGCGTTTCCCGCGCGTTGCAGCAATAGGCGAATTCCCTGCCGTAGCACACCGCGCAAACGGGTGCGTCGGCGTCGCCGTATATTTTATAATCGTTTTCGGTATACGTATAATCCCCGGGCAGCGGCTCCTGCGCGCCGCGGGGATAGCGGACAAACACGATCCCGTCGTCATGATAGAACGCCTTCACGAACGCGCTGCGCAGCTCCGCGTAGGACGCGGGCGAATACACCGTAACGCCGGGCACGGTATTCAGAAACGGCACGTCGAGGATCCCCTGATGCGTCTCGCCGTCGTCGCCGACGAAGCCCGCGCGGTCCACGGCGACCACCATTTTAAGGCCCTGCAGCGCTCCGTCGTGCACGATCTGGTCGTAAGCGCGCTGCAGGAACGAGGAATAAACCGCGAACACGGGCAGCATCCCCGCGCGCGCAAGCCCCGCGCAGAAGGTCACGGCATGCTCCTCCGCAATGCCGACGTCAAAGAAGCGGTCGGGATATTTCTCCTGAAACGGCTGCAGGCCGGTGCCGACGGACATCGCTGCGGTCACCGCGCAGATGCGCTTGTCCTTGCCCGCCATTTCGGTCAGGAACTCGCCGAAGGTTTTCGAATAGTTGTCGCCCGACATAATCGGCTCGCCCGAATCGATATCGAATTTCGACACGCCGTGATACAGCTCCGGCTCTTTTTCCGCGTAGTCGTAGCCCTTGCCCTTGACGGTGCGGATATGCAGGAGGACCGGGCGGTTCAGCTCCTTCGCGCCCTCGAGCGCGTCGCAGAGCGCGTCGATATCGTGCCCGTCTATCGGCCCCATGTACCGGAAGCCGAACTGCTCGAACATCGTGCTGGAATAAATAAAATTCTTGATATGGGATTTCGTAAAGGATACCGCGTCGGAAAGGGGCCTGCCGATCAGCGGGATCCGGTTCAGGAACCGCTCGGTGCGGGATTTGAGCCTTGAATACGAGGGACGCGACAGGATACGCGCAAGGTACCGCGCCATCGCGCCGACGTTGCGCGAGATCGACATTTCGTTATTGTTCAGCACCACGATCAGCCGCGTGCCGGAACGCCCCGCGTTGTTGAGCGCCTCGTAGACCATACCGCCGGTGAACGCGCCGTCGCCGAGCACCGCGACCGCGTAATTCTTATTTCCCTTCAGCTTGTTCGCCTCGGCGATACCGAGCGCGGAGGACACCGAGGTGCTGCTGTGCCCGCTGATGAACATATCGTGCTCGCTCTCTTCCGGGCGGGAAAAGCCGGAAATACCGCCCTCGGCGCGCAGCGTGCCGAAGCGGTCGTATCTGCCCGTGAGCAGCTTGTGCACGTAAGTCTGGTGCCCCACGTCCCAGACGATTTTATCCTTCGGGGAACGGAACGCACGGTGCAGGGCGATCGTCAGCTCCACGACGCCGAGATTCGAGGCGAGATGCCCGCCGGTCTGCGAGACCGTTTCGATCAGCGTCCTGCGAATCTCGTTCGCAAGCTCCGGCAGCGCCTCCTGCGGCAGCCGCCGCACGTCCTCGGGCGAGCGGATCGACGCAAGAAGCGTTCCGTTTTCGGTTTCGGTTTGATTTTCCCGTGAATAATCCATAGCAGTTTGTTTATTTCGTTCTTTCCAGCAGGCGGCGCGTGAACGCTTTCAGCTCCGCAGCGCGCTCGCCGAATACGTCGAGCGCAGCGAGCGCCTGCTTTGTATATTTTTCCGCCTCCGCAGCCGCGCCTTCCAGCCCGAGCAGGGATACGTAAGTGTTTTTCCCGTTCTTTTCGTCGCTGCCCACGGGCTTGCCGAGCGTTTCGGCGTCCGCGGTCACGTCAAGGATGTCGTCGACGATCTGAAACGCGACGCCGAGATTTTCCGCGTATGCTTCTGCGGCGTCGATCCGGTCGATATCCGCGTCGGCGGCGATGCAGCCGAGCAGACACGCGCATTTGATGAGCGCGCCGGTCTTGAGCGCGTCGATGCGCCGCAGATCTTCAATCGAAAGCGTTTTGTTCTCGCCGTCGAGGTCGAGGTACTGCCCGCCGATCATGCCGTTCGCACCCGCCGCGTCCGCAAGCGCGTCCGCCGCGCGCACGATGAAAGACGGCGGCAGCTCCGCCGCGGCGAGAATGCTGAACGCGCGCGTCAGCAGCGCGTCGCCCGCCAGCAGCGCGTTCGCCTCGCCGTATTTTTTGTGCGACGAGGGCTGTCCGCGGCGGTAATCGTCGTTATCCATGCACGGCAGGTCGTCGTGAACCAGCGAATAGGTATGGATGAATTCAAGCGCGCAGGCGAAGGGAAGCGCCTTTTCCGGACTGCCGCCGCAGATACGGCAGAATTCGAGCGTCAGCACGGGACGGATGCGTTTACCGCCGTTTTTGAGCGAATACGCCATCATTTCCCCGACGGGGAGGTCCCCTTCGTCATCCTCCGGCAGGTATTCCTCGAGAGAAACCTCAATCAAAGACAGATACTTATCGGGCAACGCGCTCATCATTCCGCCTCCCCGCCGGCTTCTCCGGCAATCGCAGCCGCTTTCCGTTTCGCCTCGTCCAGCTTTTTCGCGCAGAACACGGCGAGACGCGAGCCCTTTTCATAGAGTTTTAACAGCTCGTCGAGCGTCGCGTCCGGTTTCTCCATTTCGGCGACGACCGCGTTCAGCTCCGAAAGGGCCTGTTCATAAGTCAACTCTTTTTGTTCAGCCATTTTCATCCGTCCTCTTTTCCGTTACGGTGCAATCCGCGCTGCCTCCGGTCAGGCGCAGCGTTATCCTGTCTCCGACCGTGAGCGCGTTTATCCCGCGCACCGCGGCGCCGTTCTTTTCACAAACCGCGTACCCGCGGGCGAGAATCCTCAACGGGTTTTTCAAATCGAGCGCGTCCGCAAGCCGGGCAAGCTCGCTTTCCGAAACCTTCAGCTTCGCCTGCAGCCGCGCGTTCATTCCCGCATCAAGACTGTCGACATACTGCATCCCGTTCTCGATAATCCGGTCGATGCGGTTCTTTACGCCGCCGACCGAGAGCGCCTGCAGCCAACTCTCTTTGTTTTTCATCTGCCGCGCGAAGATATCCTCAAGCCGCTGAAAGAGGGCCTCGACCGCCCGGCGCTGCTCGGCGATATCCGGCACGCAGAGCTCCGCCGCCGCGGACGGCGTGGGAGCGCGCAGATCCGCCGCGAAATCGCAGAGCGTGAAATCCGTCTCGTGGCCGACGCCGGAGACCGTCGGAATCGCAGAGGATGCGACCGCCCGGACGAGGACTTCTTCGTTGAATGCCCACAGCTCCTCCGTCGAACCGCCGCCGCGGGCGATGATCAGCACGTCGTCGGCGGCTTTTTCGTTCGCCTCACGAATCGCCGAGGCGACCGATTCCGCAGCGCTCACGCCCTGCACGAGAACGGGATACAGCGTGATATCCGCAAGCGGCCAACGTCTGGAGAGCACGTTGAAGATATCGCGCACCGCCGCGCCGTTTTTCGACGCGATCACGCCGATCCGGCGCGGGAACGCCGGAAGACGTTTCTTTTTCGCCCGGTCGAACAGCCCCTCCGCCGTCAGCTTTTTCTTCATCTGCTCGTACGCCGCCGCCAGCGCGCCGGCGCCCGAGGGGATCATCTGCTCGACGTAAATCTGATACACCCCGTCCCGTTCATACACGGCGACGCGGCCCGTCACCAGCACCGCCATGCCGTTTTCCGGCCGGAAATTCAGCTTCGACGCTTCGGAGCGGAACATCACCGCCTTGACGGCGGCCGTATCGTCCTTGAGCGAAAAATACAAATGCCCTGTTTTATAGTGATTGACAAAATTCGAGATCTCCCCCGTTACGGCTACGCGCCTGAGGCGCGGCTCCGACTCGAACATCGTTTTAATGATGAAATTCAACTGGGAGACCGTGATCGCCGATTGTTCCATGCTGCACCCTGTATCCGGTTCCGTAATAATACTGTTGCCCGCCGCGCGTTCCGGCTTCTTTTATCGCCGCGCGTCTTTTATCGCCGCGAGCACCGCCGCGCCGACCGCGTTGTCGCCCGCGTATTCCGCCGGAGCAAATACGGCGAGGTCTTCCGCGAGCTCCCGGCGCAGAACCGTGTTCGCGGTCACGCCGCCGGAATACACGACCGGAAGGCCGGGATATTTCTCCTTCAGCGCGTCCCGCATCGCGAGAAGCGCCGCTGCGACGCTTTCGATGCAGAACAGCGCGATATCGCAGTCTTTTTCGCCCTCGCGCATCATTTTTTCGACCTTGTTCTGCACGCCGGAAAGACTCGGGCAGCCGTCGCGCACCGACGGCCTGATCCTGTATTGTTTGTCGCTCTGCAGCGAGAGCGCGTCGAGCGCCTTCCCCGCGGGGAACGGCAGCCCCAGCATGACCCCGGTGCGGTCTATCGCCTGCCCCGCCTTGAGGTCGGTCGTATACAGAATCCGTTCGCAGGTAAACGCGCTTTCTTCGTCCGGCCGGCAGAACACCGCCTCTGTCGTGCCGCCGGAGACGTGAAACGCGAGAAACGGCGCGCCGAGCAGATCGAGCCGGCCCGCGCCGAACAGCGCCGCGGCGATATGCCCGTGCTGGTGCGACTGATAATACGCCGGGATCCCGTTCAGCGCGGCAAGCGACGCGGCAAACCCGGAGCCGACTGTGAAGCACGGCATATAGGAGCCTTCGATATTCGACGGCTTGTCCGACGCGCCGACGCCCGCGAGCGGGACCGCGCCCGTCTCACCGGCCAGCGAACGAATCATCTCCGGCAGAGCGGCGGTATGGTGGAACACCGCGTCGCTCTGACGGATCCCCTTCTCGCCCGGCTTGACCGGCAGAAGACGGCGTTTTGAGACCGCCCTGCCGCCGTCCGCGTCGTAAAACGCGGCGGAGGTGGTGTAGTTGCTCGTGTCGACGCCGAGATAAATCTTCATTGCGCCTCCCGGCTTCTGATGAACGAGCCGAGAATGCCGTTGATATAGGACGCGTCTTTTTCCGTCGCGTATTTTTTCGCCAGCTCGACCGCCTCGTTCACCGAAACGCTCACGGGAACGTTTTCGACATAAAGGATCTCGCAGACAGCAAGCCGCAGGACGGCGAGACTGACTTTGGCAAGCCGGGCGACCTTCCACCCGCGCGCGAACCGCTCGATCACCGCGTCCGCCTCGTCTTTGTGCGCAAAGACCGTATCGGCAAGCTGCCGCGCAAATTCGTCGGGATGCAGCACGTCCTCACTCTCCGCCGCCGCGGCGACAATCTCCTCCACGCCGGCCTCCGGATTGAAAATATTCTCAAATACGAGCACGAACGCCTGCTCTCTGGCTTCGCTTCTTGTCATCGCAATGCCCCCGCAAAAAATACTGATATACCATTTTATTTTTTTTATTATAGCAGACCGCGAGCCGAAACGCAAGAGATAAATCCCCCGTTTTTTGAAAAATAAGCGCGCGGGAAGGCGCATTTCGATTGACAACGGAACCGATATCGGTTAAAATGTAAGCTAACGGATTATCGAATCTTTTTCAGGAGGCAGTTCTATGAAAAAAGCGAATCCCGCGGCGGGGCCCCGTCATCCCAACGCCATCGGGCTGAAGGAAGCGTTCGGCTACGCCTTCGGCGACATGGGAAACCTGTTCGTTCTGACGTTCGTCTCAACATACCTGAAGGTTTTTTATACCGACAGCCTTTTGCCGAACCACGGCGCGTCCGCGACGCAGATCAGCCGGGACCTGACGATCCTGTTCCTCGCCACGAGGCTTTGGGACGCGGTCAACGACCCGCTCTGGGGACTGCTGGTCGACCATCACCGCCCGACGAAGAACGGCAAATTCCGCCCGTATCTTCGCTCGATCTCCTTCCCGCTGGCGGCGTCGATCATGATCTGCTTCTTCAACCTGCAGAACTTCGTCGACAGCTACGTCGTGCTGCTCGTTTTCGCATACATATCCTATATTCTGTTCGGCATGATGTACACGGGCATGAATATCCCTTACGGCTCGCTTGCGTCCGCGATCACCGACGACCCGGACGGCAGAACGCTGCTCTCGACGATGCGCTCGGTCGGCGCGGGCCTGGGCGGCGCGGCGGTCACGCTTGTCGCGCAGGGGCTGATCTACGAAAAAGACGCGGAAGGGCTTAAAACCGTGCTGAACCCGAACAAGACCTTTATCGCCGCGGTGATCCTCGGCTCCGTCGCTCTGCTCTCATACATCGCCTGCTTCTATACGACGAAAGAGCGGGTGCAGTATTCCGCCGAGAAGAAAAAAGTCGATCTCGGTCTGACCTACGGCTCCCTGTTTGAAAGCCGTCCCTTCCTGACGGTGACGGGAGGCGGTCTGATGATCAGCGGCCTTTTGCAATTCACAAGCTTCAACCAGTACCTGACGAAAAACTATTTCGCGAATTCCGATCTGTCGATTATCGTTACGATCTCGACGTATCTGCCGATGGTGCTTCTGATCCTCTTTATCCCGAAGCTCGCAAAGCGCTTCGGCAAAAAGGAGCTCTGCACGGTAGGTCTCGCGCTGGCGACGGCCTCCTCGCTCGTTCTGACGGTCATCGGCCCCAACGAATATATCCGCACCCATACCCTGCCGTTCATTCTCTGCAATTTCGGCGTCGGCACGGGCTATTCTTTCCTTTCCATTCTGACCTGGGCGATCGTGACGGACGTAATCGACTATCAGGAAAACAAGACCGGCGTCAAGAACGAAAGCGCGATCTACGCGGTCTACACCTTCGCCCGCAAGCTCGGCCAGACCGTCGCGGATACTGTCGGCCTTCAGCTTCTTTACAGATACGCGGGTTATGATCCCGAGAAGAAGCTTACCGGCTATATCCCCGGCGTGGGCGATAAAATCTATAAGATGATGTCCCGCGTCATGCTCATCGCCTACGGCATCACGTTCATTCTCTTCGCGCTGTACCCGCTGAACAAAAAGAAGCTCGAATCCCTGCAGGAAGAACTGATGGTCAAGCGCGGGGAAAGGATGGAAGGATAAATACTGATTTGTCGCGGAGCGACAAATCAGTAT
>JAFRTA010000107.1 GCA_017427315.1 Clostridia bacterium | reverse complement strand
GGCTTCGAAGAAAAAGAAAAACGACGGCGAGGAGATCGTCGATCTGGACGAGGTCGTCGAGCTGACGGACGAAGAGGGCAACGTATACGCCTTTGAGCTGCTGGATATCGTCGACTACGAGGGCAGGGAATACGCGATCCTGTTTCCCTGCGACGAGCCCGATTCCGACGAGGTGCTGATTACCGAGTATATGGACGATCCCGACGACCCGGAGAATGAGCTGTATCTGCCCGTCGAGGACGAAAAGCTGATGAACGAAGTGTTTGATTTTTTCAAAAAGGTCGACGGAGAATATTTCGATTTTAAATAAGGAGAAACGGTTATGGCGACGGAATGTAAATTTTTTCCCGAGATCGGCGCGCAGCCGCTCAACGAATACCCCCGGCCGCAGTTTGCGCGCGCGGAATGGCTTTGCCTGAACGGTCTGTATGATTTTTCGATCACGCGTGAATACGACCGTCCCGACGATTTCGACGGTGCGATCCTCGTGCCCTTTGCGCCGGAGTATCGTGCTTCGGGGGTGGAGCGGCATCCCGAACCGGACGAATATATGTGGTACCGCCGCGCGTTTTCCGTGCCCGAGGCCTGGAACGGCAGGCGGATCCTGCTGAATTTCGGCGCGGTCGATTATTCGTGCGAGGTCTTTATCAACGGCATCTCCGTCGGCGCGCATACGGGCGGATATCTGCCGTTCTCGTTCGATATCACCGATTTCCTGGCGGCGGGGGAGAACGAGCTGACGCTGCGGGCGAACGACCCGACGGACAAGGGGGGACAGCCCCGCGGCAAGCAGGCGACGAAGTCCCACGGCTTCTGGTATAAATCCGTCTCCGGCATCTGGCAGACCGTGTGGCTCGAGCCGGTGAACGAGACGTATCTGGAAAACGTGAAGATGACGCCGGACGTATTCGGCGGGAAGCTGATTGTCGAGGCGGACGTGCCGGAGGGCTGCGTCCTGAACGCCGCGGTCACCGACGCGGACGGAAACGCCGTCGCCGGGGCGCAGATCGACGGCAGAACGGAGATCCCGCTGCCCGGCGCGCATCTCTGGACGCCGGAGGACCCGTATCTTTACAACATCGGATTCACGCTTGAAAAGGACGGCGGGACCGTCGACAGCGTCAAATCCTATTTCGGCATGCGCGATTTTTCGCTGCGCCGCGATATGAAGGGCTTTCTGCGCCTGTGCCTGAACGGCAGACCGTATTTCCAGTCCGGACTGCTCGACCAGGGTTACTGGATCGACACCGGCCTTACCCCGCCGACCGACGGCGCGATGGTCTATGATATACAAAAGATGAAGGATATGGGCTTCAATATGCTGCGCAAGCATATCAAGGTCGAGCCCCTGCGCTGGTATTACCACTGTGACCGTCTCGGCATGCTCGTCTGGCAGGATATGGTCAGCGGCGGCGATTACGAGAGCAATTTCCTCGTCGGCGTGCTGCCGAACCTGAACATCCGAACCGTCCCCGACCGGCATTATAAATTATTCAAACGTGCGGACGAAGAGGACAGGGCGGAGTTCCGCCGCGAGCTTTTCGAGATGATCGACGTGCTGTACAACAGCGTTTCCATCTGCTGCTGGGTGCCCTTCAACGAGGGCTGGGGGCAGTTCGACGCAAAGGAGATCGGTCTTGCGGTCAAGGAGAAAGACCCCACCCGTTTT
>JAFRTA010000106.1 GCA_017427315.1 Clostridia bacterium | reverse complement strand
TCGTCGATTTTTTCGCTCAACAGATTCAACAGCGGAAGAATCTTTTTCAGCACGCACCCGAAGTCCGTCGCGGGCAGCTCTCCGCCGTCCCAACCGAGCTTTTCCGCAATGCGGACGGGGACCTCTTTGTTATCGATCGCCTCGCCCGCGGGCACGAAATCGCTGCAGCCGAACACGATCAGCGGTACGTTCGCGCCGGAATGCGAACCGCTGTGATAGGTGTAAACGCCGTTCTCTTTATACAGATTCCCGGTCTCATGGTCGGCGGTCACGACGACGAGCGTCTCGCCGTCCTCACGGGCGAATTCCACCGCCGCTTTGATCGCGTCGTCGAAGCCTTTGACCGCGTTCGCGGCGTCAGCGACCTTCGCATCGAAATGCGAGACGCCGTCTTCAGTACGGTGCGAATTCTTGTCGATATGCGCGCCTTCTACCATCAGGAAGAAGCCCTTGTCGTTATCCAGCAGCTCGATCGCCTTTTTCGTCATTTCAACGAGCTTCGGCGATTCGTCGCCGTCCGGCATCTCGGTGCGCCAGGTGTCGCCGCTGAACTGACCGAAGGAACGGGAACCGGGCTCGAGCGCGTCCATATCCGCTTTCGTTTCAAGATAGGTCCAGCCTGCCGCTTCGGCCGCAGCCCTGTCGGCAGTATCCGTCTTCGCGCCCCAGATCAGGTCTATCTTCGAGGCGAGCTGCTGTTTTGTGATCTGCGCGGACTTATCGCGGGCAACCACGTGAACGGAATACCCCGCGGGCGTCGCGCCGGTCGTGCTGTCGCTGGTGACGATACCGGTCTTCATGCCGTGATTGATCGCGTTTTCGGTGATGATGCGCGGCACGAGGAACAGCCCCAGCGGATCGAAGGGATAGACCGACAGCGAGCCGTTGATGTTGCGCACGCCGCAGGAAAGCGCCGTCGCGCCGGCGGCGCTGTCGGTGACCTCGTGGGAAAACGAACGGGTACGGGACTGCCCCCGGACGTCGTAATTTTCATCCATGAACAGCTCGTAGCCCTGCTCCTTCGCGAGCTCGAGGTGGTTTTCCCCCATTCCGTCGCCAATCATCATAATGACGTTTTTAAAGGTTTTCGGCCGGTTTTCCGCCTGCGCGGCGACGCCGAACGCCGAGAGCGCAAGGATAAGAGCGAGCAGTACGGACAGAATTCTCCTGGTTTTCATTGGTTCATCTTCTCCTTTGTCGGATTTTTATTCCCGAATTATTATTTTACGATTTGAACGGTCTTCGCCGTATTCCAAGTGGAGTAATAATTGACCTCATCCACGGTCGCGTAGACCCGCAGACGCACATAATAAGTGTTTCCTTTGGTCAGGCCCTGGATCGTTTTGGAGACCGATTCGGAATACTTGACCGTAACGGTCTTCGCGCCGGAGAAGTCCGAATTCGTCGCGTACTGGATCTGATACCCTGACGCAGCCTCGTTCTGCTTCCACTTCACGTTCATCGCACCGTTCAGCGGATTCGTAAGGGACGTGAACGCAACGGTCAGCACTCGGTCGATTTTCTTCTCGGTATACGAGGCGGCAGTCGAAGCGTTGAACGCCTTGACGGCGTAGGTATACACCGTTCCGTTGCTGCTCTTGACCGCGGTATCGGTAAAGGAAACGGTCGCGCCGGCGTTGATCGTCTTGATCAGCGTAAGACTGCCGGAACCGGTCTTTCTGTATATCTCGTATCCGGTCGCGCCGGCGATCTGCGTCCACTTGACGCTGACGCCGCCCGCGAGATTGGTCAGCGTCGGAGAGACGGCGCCGAGACAGCATATGCTCTGGGGCGTGTAAGCGCCCTTCGTCGTGCTCTTGTATGCGCGCACGCCGTAGGTATAGACGACGCCGGATTGGGCGGTGGTATCCGTATAGGAAACCGTTTCGGCGCTCTTGATCGTTTCCAGCGTCTTATACGAGCCGGAGCCCGTCTTGCGGAACACATAATAACCGGTTGCCCCCGCGACCTTCGGCCACGTCAGTTTCACGCCGCCCACGACGTTTTCCGCCGTCGGCGTAATCGGCGCAAGCCGGGTGATTTTTTTCGCCGTATAATCGCCTTTTTCCGTGCCGCGGTACGAACGCACGCCGTAGGTATAAGCAACGCCGTCCGCGACGGTCGTGTCTTCATACGTCACGGTCGCGTTCGACGTGATCTTTTTCAGCGTCACATAGTTGCCCGTACCGGTCTTTCTGAAGACATAATATCCTTTCGCGTTCGGGTCTTTCTTCCACGTCAGCTTGATTCCCGTCGCGGTATTCGCCGCCGTGGGAGCGAGCTTTGCAAGAAGCTTCGGGATGGATTCCGTTTTCGTGCCGCCGCAGACGGCGCAGGTGAAGGTCCGCACGCCCAGCGAGGCCGTGGTCGGCTCTTTCGTAACGACGCCTTCGTCCCAGGTATGCTCTTCGGTAATCACATGCGACGCGTCGTTGGCGCATACCTTTTGATGCAGCGTATCGTCCAGCTTCTGCCATTCGCCGTATTTATGCCCTTTTGCTTTGACGGAAGCGGTTTTCTTTGCGCCGCAGACGGTGCAGGTATAGGTGCGGACGCCCTTTGCGGTGCAGGTCGGCTTTTTCGTGATAACGCCGGCGTTCCACGCGTGGTCCTCATACTCGATATGCGACGCGTCGTTCCCGCAGACTCTGTGATGCTGCGCTGCGTCGTAATTCGTCCATGCGCCCCAATCATGGCCCGTCGCCGCGACGGAAACCTTTTTCGTCTGGCCGCAGACGGTGCAGGTATAGGTCTTCACGCCGGCGACGGTGCAGGTCGCGGCTTTCGTGATTTTACCCGCGTTCCACTTATGTTTCTCAACTTCGTAATGCGTCTCGTCGTTCGCGCAGACGCGCTTATGATACGTACCGTTGTATTTTACCCATGCGCCGTAGCTGTGACCCGTCGCCTCGACCGGTTCGGTCCTGCGGGCGTCGCAGAAAACGCAGGCGATGGTCAGAACGCCCTCATCGGTGCAGGTGGGCGCCGTCGTAACCGTTCCGTCGTCCCAGACGTGCTCTTGGGGGGCCGCGTTAAAATGCTTCGCCGCGTCGGTGACCGTATGGTTTGTCGACTCGATCGAAACCGCGTTCCACTGCTCTTCGGAGCCGAAATAGTAAACGTCGGTCAGACTGCCGCAATTATAAAACGCCTTGCGGGCGATCGACGTCACGCTGACCGGGATCCGGACTCTTTTCAGCCCGGAACAGCCGTAAAACGCGGAAGCGCTTATCTCGGAGAGGCCTTCTTCGATCGTGAGGTTTTTCAAGCCCGTGCAGCCGTAAAACGCCTCTTCGGCAAGCGTTTTCG
>JAFRTA010000105.1 GCA_017427315.1 Clostridia bacterium | reverse complement strand
TGAAACAGCAGAGCGTCGACGCCGCAGGCAAGCGTATCTTCCAGCGTCTTTCCGTCGTTGAACGAAACG
This sequence comes from Clostridia bacterium, assembly GCA_017427315.1. Lineage (GTDB taxonomy): Bacteria > Bacillota > Clostridia > Oscillospirales > Acutalibacteraceae > RGIG2774. The sequence continues at coordinate 3,882 of JAFRTA010000105.1, read as the reverse complement.
CACAGCATATCGTAATACGCCCCGTATTCGTCCTTTTCACACGAAACGGTCAATCGGTCCGTTTCTCCGTCGCCGTCCAAATCGCCGAAATACGGCAGCTCCGGCGGGAGCGCGACGGCGCTCGCGCCGGGAAGCGCGGCATATTCTGCGCTTACCGCGCCGGAAAGCGCGCCGTAAGGAACCGTGACCGCAATCGAACCGTCGGCCGCAGGCGCGATATCGTTCGGATTGAACACGAACGTCAGACCGGCGTCGTCCGCCAGCCAGCAGAAATCGCCGTCCCCTTCCCCGAAACGCGAATCAAGCTCCGCCAGCTCGTAAAACTTCGTTTTCGGGTAATGCTTCAACAACAGCTCCCGCACGACGCTTGAAAGCGCGGAAATATCCGGAACGAGCCCGGCAAGCGACAGCTCCCGTCCGCTTGCGGCATCGAAGGATATCGCAGACCAGATCCGGGAGCCATCCCCGCCGCCCGCAAACGTATACGATTCGTAAAGCAGCGACAGTATCCGCGTATCAGCGCGCCGCACGAAAAGACGCGTCGTCGACTCATATTCCGTGAAAGAATCCGGGGCGGCGCCGATATCCGCGGCAGCGGCCTCGGCGACCGCCGCGTACCGCGCCTTTGCGGAGCCGGCGATTTGCCCGTTCAGCCCGTTGAGCGCCTGCGCGAGCGCGGGATACCGCGCGGCGTCCTCCTCCGCGAGACCGACGACGGGATACGCCAGACGCGCGATTACCTTATGAAACGATTTTGACCGTTTTTGCTCGGACTCCGAAAAAACACAGACGCCCAGGGGCGTAACGGAGGAATCCGTCCCGAGCCGAGCTTCGTCCGCCGGCGCGGGCGGAGCCCCTTCCTCCTGCCGCCGCGTTCTTTGACACGACGCAAAGCAGAAACAAAGGGCAAAGCACAGGAACCAACAGACCGATTTCCGTTTCATCATCATCCCCCCCGGACGTACCGGATACAGTATACTATAAATATGCTTGCTCCGCAAGCGTAAATTCTGATTTGTGCGCTTTGCGCACAAATCAGAATTTAAACACCTGCTTCTCGATTTGGTCCGCATATACCGCGGCGCCGGTGACCAGCACGCCCTGCACAATCGCCTCGGCGTTGAAGCCGCCGAGCAGCGCCGCGCCGAGGACGCCGACCGGAAGCAGGATCAGGGGGATCCAGCGATCGTCGATTACCCGGATTCCCTTGACGATTTCGCCGACGATCATCAGAACGGGGATCATCACAAGCGCGTTTTTCGTAATGTATTCCGTAATGCTCATGCGTGATTCTCCTTTACTCTCCTTCGAATACCGCCGAGATCCCCAATCGCGTCAGGAGCGCCTTCTGGCGGTGTTTGACCTCGCCCGCATAAGTCATCGCAGCGTGCATTTCCCCGTTGCAGTGCGCGTCCGGGATTCGCGCCACGGCGCTCGCGGTAGCCTCCGCCAGCGCAAGCGAGGCGTTGACCGATTCGATTACGGCGTATTCCAGCTCCGTATGCGCCTTTTCCTTTTCTTCATTCCTCTTGTCGCGGCGGTCCAGATACTTTTTCAGATACCACACCGCGAATCCCGTCAGCGCCGACGGGATCCCAAGCGCGGCGATAAACTGTCCCAGAGTCAGATTCATTTCTTTTTCGCCGCTTTCTTCAGGATTTCGCGGGCGTCCGCGCTCGTGATTTTTCCGTCGCCGTCCATGTCGCCCCGCGCAATCTGCTCTTTCGTCGCCTTTTCGAGTCCCGCGGCGATCCGCAGCGCTTTGCGCGCGTCTGCGGAATCCACGTCTCCGTCGCCGTCCACATCGCCCTTATTCTTTTTGTTTTCGGCCAGACGCGCATTGACCGCTTTCTGCGCCGCGGCTGCGTCCCAGCCCGCTTCGGTCAGGCGCTCCACGCGTTCGCTGCCGTTTCCCCAGCGGCCCGCCAGGATCTCGTCCACAAGCGCTTCCGTCGGCGCTTTCAGCGGCTTCTCCGCTGCCCCGAAGCGTTTATAGCAATGGTTCATATCGAACACGCCGTCAAAGCCCGGGATGCGGCCCTTGCTCGTATACTGCCAGAGGTCGTAATTCCCTTTATAAGTGCATACGCTGTTGTACTGCGCGACCCAGCGGGAATAGCCGTTATACCAGCCGTCGGTCAGATAATTGTTCCACCAGAAAGTGTTCGCGTATACGCCGAAGGTATAGCCCGCGGCCTCGACCCTTCTGCAGAACGCCTTCGCGATCGCCAGCAGGTTCGCGCTGCCGAGACGGGCGACCTTGTTCTCCTCCAGGTCGTAATACAGCGGCATAACGGGACGATATCCCTTCAGCAGCCGGATCGCATGTTCCGCCTCGTTTTCCGCTTTGGCGGGCGTATCGGCGTAGGAATAAAGATATACGCCCCACGGAATGCCGATCTTTTCGCATCCCTCGATGTTGTGTTTATACTGCGCGTCGTCCTGACTGCGGTAATCGCTCCCGTAGCCGACGCGGATCACGGCAAAATCGATTTTGCCTTTCATCTTGCTCCAGTCCAGATATCCGTTATGCTTTGAAACGTCGATACCGTCGGACAGTATTTTTCTTGCCATATTCGATCTCCTTTCCGAAATCAGACAATTCTATAACGGTTCGTTCTTGCAATATCGCCGATGCGATGCTATCATAATCATATTATGCCGAAAGGATGAATCGGATGAAAATTTACGATACCGCGATTATCGGGCACGTTTCCGAGGATATCAATACGGATTTCAAGGGAAATACGATCCGCATCCTCGGCGGCGCCGTGATATACGCCAGCGCCGCAGCGTACGCACTCGGGCACACAGTCGCCGCGGTTACGAAAATCGTTCCCGGCGACGAAGCGCGCACGCATGCGTTCATCATCCCGCAGGAGGATGTTTTTATCCGTCCCGCCGTCCGTTCCACAAGCATATCGAACCGTTATCTGACCGAGGACAAGGAACGGCGCGTCTGCAGATGTATTTCGCACGGCGACGCCTTCCGCATCGCGGACCTGCCGGCATCCGTCAGCGCGAAAATCTATCATTTCGCGGGGCTGATTTTCGGCGACTACCCGGACGAGCTGATAAAATACTGCGCGGGCAAGGGCGACATCGCGCTCGACGTGCAGACCTGTCTTCGCCACTCCGACCCGGATACCGGCGAAATGTATTTCCGGGACTGGCGCGTCAAGCGTGAGCTGCTGCCGTTCGTACGGTATCTCAAGACCGACGCGGCGGAAGCGGAGATCCTGACCGGGACCGCCGACCGTTACGAAGCCGCACGGATCCTGCACGCATACGGAGCACGGGAGGTCCTGATTACCCATAACACCGAGGTGCTGGCGTTTGACGGAGAACGGCTTTTCACCTGCCCCATCCGGGCAAGAAACCTCTCCGGCAGAACGGGACGCGGCGACACGACCTTTTCGGCTTATATCAATGAACGGCTCGGCAACGATATCCCGGCCGCGCTCCTTACCGCGACCGCGCTTGTTTCGCTGAAAATGGAAACGCCCGGGCAGTATCGCGGCACACGGGCCGATCTCGACGCGTATCTTGCCGCGCTCTATCCGGACGAACCCGTCACAGCCGTTTAAAACATGCAGACATACGGACGGGGGCAGGGGGGACCGATTCCGCTTCGGTTCCCCCTGCCCCGGGAAAGACCTGCCGCCGTTTCGGTTCAGCAGGTCTTTATCGTGATGGGCGCGCCGCAAATCGGCGTGCTTTTTTCACCGTCCGCCCACAGAATCCGCACGCTGTAGGTAACATAGGGACGCACGGCGTCCGCGATCGTCTGCGTCTGCGCGCCGGAGAGATAAAAATACCCGGCTTTTCCGTCAATCCTGCCCGGAACGGTCAGGATCCCGTCGCCCTTCACGCGCAGCTCGA
>JAFRTA010000104.1 GCA_017427315.1 Clostridia bacterium | reverse complement strand
CGTCGCGGTTAGGTCTCAAGTCTTCAGTCTCAAGTCTCAAGTCTAAATACTGATTTGCGAGGCGTAAACGCCTCGACAAATCAGTATTTATCTGAAAGGAGCCCGCCATGACCCGTATTGACAAAATAAATTATTATCTCGACTTAGCCGAGACGGTGTCGGAACGCTGCACCTGTCTGCGGCGGCATTACGGCGCCGTGATCGTGAAAAACGACGAGATCATCTCCTCCGGCTACGTCGGATCGCCGAGAGGACGAAAGAACTGCTCCGATCTCGGATATTGCGTCAGGGAGTCCCTGAACATCCCGCGCGGGGAGCGATACGAGCTTTGCCGCAGCGTACACGCCGAGGCGAACGCGATCATCAGCGCGGCGCGAAAAGACATGCTGGGCGGAGATCTGTATCTTGTCGGCAGAGAAGCGCGCACAGGCGAATACGTTGAAAACGCAAACTGCTGCAGCATGTGCAAAAGAATGATCATCAACGCGGGGATCAAAAGGGTCATTATCCGGGACGACAAAACGGAATACAGAGTCATTGACGTTGACGAATGGATCGAAAACGACGAAACGCTTACCGGGACGACGGGTTATTGAGCCCGAGTATTCTTGTTTTGTCCCTTGACTTCTCATTGTTTGCCCTGCTATAATTACGTTGACTTTTCCGCCCTGCGGAATTTTGAAAGAAGGTTATTCTCATGATGAAAATCGGCGTGATCCCCAATTCATTCGGCGTGCCCTTCAAGGAGGCGGTCGTCCTCGCCCGCGACTTGGGCGTTCAGGGCCTGCAGCCCTACGTGACCGGCGGCGATATGTGCCCGGAGCGGCTTCTGCCCTCCGACCGCCGCGACGTGCTGAAATACGTGCGGGACAACGGACTTGTGTTCTCGGCGCTCTGCGCGGACTTCGGCATGCACTTCAATACCAAAGAGTTTAACTTCCCCGGTATTGAGCGCACCAAGCGCATGATGGATCTTGCGCTGGATCTGGATACGCATATCATCACAACGCACATCGGCAAGGTGCCCGAGGATGAGGAGTGCGAGGAGTATGCGAATATGGTCAAATCTATCGAGACCCTCGGCAGATACGGCGACGAGATCGGCTGCGTCTTCGCCACGGAGACCGGCCCCGAGAGCGCGGCGTCTCTGCGCGGCGTGATCGAGAAGGCGGACACGAAGAGCGCGAAGGTCAACCTCGACCCGGCGAATTTCGTGATGGTCGCCGGTCAGGACCCCGTGGAGGCGGTGCATATCCTCAAGGATTATATCGCCCACACCCACGCGAAGGACGGCAGGCACCGCGACCTCGGCGGCGGCGAGCAGGCGCTCGGACAGGGCAGCGTGCCGTGGGCGGAATACCTCGCGGCGCTCAAGGAGGTCGGCTACGACGGCTTCCTGACGATCGAGCGCGAATGCGGCGAAGACCGCGTGGGCGACATCCGTACCGCGGCGGAATTCCTGCGCGCGCGGCTGAACGAATTATATTGATTACGGAGGGATATCAACATGCTGAAAGCGGCAATCATCGGATGCGGCGGTATTTCCAACTGCCATATGCACGGATATCTTGAAATGAAGGACCGCGTCGAGGTCGTGGCGTGCTGCGACATCGACGAGCCGAAGGCGAAGGAATACGCCGAACGCTACGGCATCAGGAACTATTACAACAACTGCTATGATATGCTGAAGGCGGAAAAGCTCGATCTCGTCAGCGTCACCACCTGGAACAGCGCCCACGCGGAGTGCTCGATCGCGGCGCTGAACGCGGGCTGCAATGTCATCTGCGAAAAGCCCATGGCGATGAACGCCCGGGAGGCGGAGGCGATGAAGGCCGCCGCGGAGAAAAACGGAAAGCTTCTGATGATCGGCTTCGTGCGCCGCCACGGCAACGACGCGTATTCCGCCCGCAGGCTGGTCGACAAGGGCGAGCTGGGCGAGATCTATTACGCGCAGGCGAAATATCTGCGCCGCTGCGGCTTCCCCGGCGGCTGGTTCGGCGACAAGTCCCGCTCCGGCGGCGGTCCGCTGATCGACCTGGGCGTACACGTGATCGACCTGGTCCGCTATATTATGGGCTGCCCGAAACCGGTCTCCGTTTACGGCGCGACCTTCGATAAGCTCGGCCCGCGTCCCGGCATCAAATCCACGATCTGGGTCAGCGAGACCAAGGTCGAAAAACCGATCTTCAATGTGGAGGATCTCGCCGTCGCCATGATCCGCTTCGACAACGGCGCGGTGCTCAATCTTGAGGCAAGCTTCAACCTCAACCTGCCCGACAACGAGGACGGTATCCGCGTCTACGGCAGCAAGGCGGGCCTTTCGGTCTCCGCGCCGTTCACGCTTTACACTGAATACGACGGGCAACTCGCGGACATCGCGCTCAAGGGCGAGAACGATTTCAATTTCCATCGTGATTTCGACCGCGAGATGCTCAACTTTGTCGACGCCGTCGAAAGCAAAGCAAAATGCATCGCCCCTGCCGAGGACGGCGTGGAGCTCATGCGCATCCTCGACGCGGTGTACGAGTCCGCCCGCACCGGCAGAAGCGTCGATATCGTCAGATAAATACTGATTTGTCGAGGTCTTTGACCTCGACAAATCAGTATTTCAGTGAACAGAAAAATGTGAAATGTGAAAAGTAATTACATCTCACATCTCACGGGAATTCTGATTTGTTCGCTGCTTCGCAGCGACAAATCAGAATTTGAAGGTATCTCCCATGCTTCACAACTCCCCTTATATCCGCTCCTTTATGGAACGGTACCGCTATCCCGCCGCGGCGGCTGATTGCTTTACCGCCGTGGAACAGCGGCTGGACGACGAGCCGGACTTCGGCGCGGCGTTCGACCGGATCGCGAACGGTTTTCTCTATCAAAGAACCATATCCCTCGGCGAGGCGCTGCGACAAATCGACGCCCTCGCAGAGAAATACGGCGTGCACAAATACACGCTTGAATTCGTTTTTATCATGAACGGGACCGAAGAGGCAAAGCGGCGGTACGCGGCGGCGCATCTTTCCGACGAGGTCTTTTACGACACGTGGGACGACCTGCGCTGCAAGCTGCTCGAATGCATGGAATGCAAAGGCGTTCCCGGCACCTTCGTCGGCGGCTGGTACTCGCGCTTTTTCGATCTGACGCTGCGCGGTTACGGCAGATTCGAATACGTGCCGACCGTGTTCGACTGGGATCTCGAATACACAATGAAATGCGGCAGGGTGTTCCGGCCCGGCGACCTGTATCTCGATATGCACATTCCGTCCTCCGGCGTGCCGCTGACGGATGAGATCCGGCTGGATTCCTACAAAAAAGCATATCAGGTGTATGCGCCCCTGTTCCCGGACGGTAAGATCGTGATCGGGACCATGACGTGGCTTTTATATCCCGCCCACCGGAAATTCCTGCCGGAAAACTCGAACGTCCTTCGTTTTATGGACGACTTCGAGCTTGTCTCCTTCGAGATCAAGGATGATTTTTATTACGACTGGCGCATTTTCGGCGCCGACGCGGGCAGACCTTACGGCGAGCTCCCGCGCGATACCTCGCTGCGCCGCGCCTACGCCGACTGGCTGGCGGCAGGGAACAAAGCGGGAGACGCCTTCGGGATCTTTCTGTTTGACGGAGAGAAGATCGTAAGATGAACGGTAAAAAAACGCAGCGCGCCGTTGTAAGCTGCGGCGAGCGCATCTGCTATACACTCGAATACAAAAAAATCAAAAATATCAACCTCCGCGTACATCCGGACGGGGAGGTTTTCGTTTCCGCGCCGCTGCGCTGTCCCGCGGAGCGGGTCGACCGCTTCGTGAGCGAAAAAGGCGCGTTCATATTCGCCGCGCGGAAAAAGCTCGAAGTCCGTCGCCCGCCCGAACAGAAAAAACTGGAAAGCGGCGAAACGTACCGCATTCTCGGCAGGACGTACCGCATCGCGGTCGTCAAGGCGGAGAACGAGCGCGTGCAGTCCGAGGGGGATGTCATTTATATCTACGCAAAGAACCCCGAGGACGCCGCGCGCAGGCAGAAGCTCTTCAACGACTGGCTGATCCGCCGCTGCGAAAAGGTCTTCGGCGAAACGGCGGACGCGGTCTGTGAAAAGCTCAAGGTCTACGGCGTGCCGCACGCCTCGATCACGGTCAAGGATATGAAATCCCGCTGGGGCTCCTGCAAGCCGTCCGAAAAACGGATCACGCTGAACAAGCAGCTCATCAAGGCGGACGAAGAATGCGTCGAATACGTGATCGTGCACGAGTACGCGCATTTCCTGCACCCGGATCACTCCCCCGCCTTCCACGCCTTCGTCGGCTCGGTCCTGCCGGACTGGAAGGAGCGCAGCGCCCGCCTGAAAAAAGTCGAGATCGTCAAGGGGCAATAAACGGATCCGACAAAAAGAAAACGTATTTCTGCGCGCAACAGTCAAACAGTATGTATCTGCAATAAGGGATCGGGATCGGCTTTTCATGCAGCCGACCCCGATCCCTTTTCATTCATCCGGAATTCCGTACGCAGCAGCCGTCTGCTTTTCCGGCCGTCGGTCCGCATGCTGTCAATGATACATTTTGTCCCTTGTGCCGTCGGGGGGAATCGGGTTACAATAATAACGCAGACGGAGGTGACGGATCCATGCAGACCGGTCAGATCATTGCAAAGCTGCGAACCGAGGCGGGGATATCCCAATATCAACTTGCCGACGCGTTATTTGTGTCGCGCGATCTTGTATCAAAATGGGAAACGGGGAAACGATTGCCGGAGTATAAGATGATTCTGGCAATGGCGGAACTGTTTTCCGTCGATCCGGAAATATTGATTGAAAAGAATTCAATTTTGACGGAAGAATTATCGGGACTGCTCCCGGACGGCTGCCCCGTTGACGCAGACGCTCTGAAAAAAGAACTGAAGGAGAAATATTTATGACACAAAACGTGATATACGCCACGGTTGCCGGTATTGATGAGTCATACATTTCCGATTCGGAAAACCTGACGGAGATCAAAGCCGGATTTCACAGAGAAATCATAAGAAGACGCACTTTGACGGTCGGCGCCTGCGCCTGTTTTATCGCCGCAGTCTGCGCGATCGGAGCGACAAAAATGATCCATGCCGATCTGCCGATGATAAACAGCACTTCACCGACGGTCAACGCCACCGTTCCGGTATCGCCTGCCGAAAGCACAAACGCGCCGGAAGCGAACGCTCTTGCGATCGTTCCGTTTGTCGCAAAAATCGATCCCGATTCCGATGCATACGGCGAGGACGAGCTGCATGAAGTCCGTCTGACGGTAAACGGCGTCAGATATGATCAGCTGAAAGATGCCGATTATGAACGGTACGGAATCTCGGGGGAGATTCCCGATCTTTCATTCGGGGAGTTCATCGGAACCGTTATTGAGAGCTTCCCGGATCGGGAGCCCGACGAAGGCGTCGCCTCGCCGGAGCCGTCGCTGACCGGCGCGGAGGTGTATCGTTACGCCCCGGCTGACGGTCAGGCAGTCGTGATCGCAAAAAAAGACGGAAACTGCAGCATGTTTGAGGTCTCTCACTGGGGGGGCGAACCGTACCTTCCGCGAAGCCTGCGCTTTTTTCGGCGGGGAACGGACGGATTCGGGAATTGCGTCAATCTCATATACGGTCAACGTCGCAAAGCAATATGACAGCTTTTCATCCGATTCCGACGCAATCCGTTTCTTTGTGAATCTGATGAACATAACTGCGAAGGAGCTCGGCATGAAAAACAGCCGCCTTCTCAATCCCGACGGCTACGATGCGGAAGGGCAGTATACGACAGCGGAGGATCTGCTGCTGCTCTCAAAAGCCGCGGTTGAAAATGAACTGATCAAGCGCGTTTGCGGCGCATATCGTTCCAATGCGTATCTTGCGGACGGAAACGGCGTAACGTGGTACAATACCAATAAAATGCTGAATCCGAACGATGCTTTTTACCGTCCGGAAGCGACCGGGCTGAAGACAGGAAGCACGAAAGCCGCAGGAAGCTGCATTATCGTTTCCTTCACCCGTTCCGGTCGGGAATACATTGCAGCCGTGCTCGAAGCGACGTCCGATACACAACGGTATCGGACCGCTGCGGCGCTGATAGATTCCATATCATAACAGACGTATGCCATACCTGGGCGGACCCTTCGCGGGTCCGCTTTTTGCGTTGCGTTTTGTACCTTGCTTACAAAAGCAAAAAAGATAGAATAGAAGAAAAAACGCAGAAAAGTTCATTTTTTCATTTTCAGTGTGAGGATGATCCGTATTTCGGCGTCTAAAAAATAGAAAGATATCGAATTACCTTCAATGAACGGGGTGATCCTGGATGCAAAATAACAGGAAACGTCAAACCGTAACGCGAATTATAACGGGGACCGGTCTGAAAGACGGCTTTGCTTCAAGATGCCTTGCCGTTTACTTCCTGATCGGCGCCGCCGCGCTGCTGCTGTGGAAAAAGCGCGGCTTGGGCGCCGTTACGGATTGGAAAGCGCTTCTTCAAAGCGCTTCTTTTGCGAAGCTTTCGTGTTGGTTCATCGCGGGCTTTTGTCTGGCGACGCTGGTTTATACGCTGCTTTATCGTCGGGGGAAAGCCGCCGAGGCGTTCGATCCCGCGCTTCTGACGGGCGGCGTTCTGTGCTTCGGCTGCGTCCTTGTGTGGAGGACGAACGACGTTTATCTTCTGACGGGCGTGTGTCTTGTTTCGCTGCCGTTTCTCGTGTACGGCGCGTCGGGATACCTGCGCAGGCGTTCGCGGGGCAAAAATATTTCCGGGCAGATAGCCGTCGTTTCTTCCGAAAGAAAAAACGTTATCGTGATTTGTATTATGACTGCTGCAGTCGCCTGCTTCGTCTGCGCAACGTCGGTCGCCAAGCATAAAATATTCGCAACGACCTGTTACGATATGGGGATCTTTGCGCAGATGTTCCATTCGCTGGCGAAGGATCTCACCGCGGTCACGACCTGCGAGCGCGGTTACGCGCTGTCGCATTTCCGCGTCCATGCTTCGTATATCCTGTATCTTCTCGTCCCGTTTTACAAGCTGTTTCCGGACGAAAACCTGCTGCTCGCCGCGCAGGGGCTTCTTGCCGTCTCGGGGATCGTTCCGTTTTACCTGATCGCAAAGCGCCGCGGGTTCCGGGAAAAAACGCTGCTCTGCGTCTGCGCCGTATATCTTTTCTCGGTCGGCGTTTTCGCCCCCTGCTGGTATCATTTTCACGAAAACGCCTTTCTGCCTCCGCTGCTGCTCTGGCTGCTGTATGCGGCGGAGAAGCGGAAGCTGCCGCTGTTTTTTCTCTTCGCCGCGCTTGTCTGCCTTGTCAAAGAGGACGCGCCGCTTTACGTGATCTGTATCGCGCTGTATCTGGTTTTTGAAGAAAAAGGAAGGAACCGTTATTTCGCTGCATTTACGGCGTCCGCCGCGGCGCTGTATCTGTTGTTGATCACGGGCTGGCTGACGGAGCACGGCGACGGCGAGATGATGACGTCCTCGCGGTTCGGCATCTTAATGACGGACCCGTCGCAGGGGCTTACCGATATCGTAAAAAACACGCTTTGCGACCCCGGTTATTTCTTCAGCCTGCTGATCCGGGAAAAATCCCTGATCCTTGTCGTCGAGCTTTTTCTGCCGCTGCTGTTCCTGCCGTTTATGACGAAAAAGCTTCACCGTTTCCTTCTGACGCTGCCTTTCGTCATTATGAACCTCGTCGTCGGGGCGGGGTACGGTTACGCGGCGGAGCTGGGATATCAGTACACCTTCGGCCCGGCGGTGCTGCTGTTGTATCTTGCCGTGCTCAATCTTGCGGACTTCGCCCCGGATCGGAAGGTTGTGTTTTCCGCTGCCGCGGCGGCGCTGTCGCTGCTCGCGGCGTGCTCGCTGCTCGGGAATCAGATATCCAACCTTGAATACTATGCCGCGAGCCGTTCGCATTACGAAGCGCTGGAAGCGTGTCTCGATTCCGTGCCCGACGACGGCGCGGTCCTCGCGGCAACGTATTACCAGCCGCATATCGCAGACAGAGACGAGGTGTATTCGATCAGCGACGCGTCTTATGAAACGGACGGAGAAAACGTGACGGGACTGAAGGATATCGACAGATACAAATACATTGTCCTGAACAGAAAGGACAAGAAAAACGCCGCCGTGATCCCGGCACTCGAGCGGGCGGGATTCACCGTTTTTGGCGAGTGCGAAAATGAAGCGGTCATATATTACATGCCTTAACTATCGACGGTATTATGAGCGGTCCCGCCGGGGCCGCTTTTTACGTTGCGTTTTGTACCTTGATTACAAACGCGAGAACGGATAGAATAAAAGAGGGAAAACCGAAATGCAGAAAGGAGAAATTCATTATGAAAAAGAAGACTTTTATTATATTGATTTTCACCGTTATCGCTTCATTGCTTTTAACAGTGAACCTATATGTAACCGCCGCTTCGGTGAATGATAACAGTCTGCCCACAGCCTCCGGGACCGAAACATCCGCTCTGATCTCCGATCATGAGACCATCATCACTATGTTACGCAGTTTCATTCGGGAAAACCGGATCGCAGACGCCGCCGTCTGCGAAGACGGTTTATCGGGTACAGTGGTGATATCGTATTATTACGTCCATCCCGAACAGCAAGAAGCGTTCGAGACCTTTATCAAAGAGAACGGCATTGATGCAAACGAAATCACCGTTTTGGTAATGGAAAATGCAGCCGAGCAGAATTACGACGACATGTCAATCAGCTTTGAGCTGGACGGAAATTCGATTTCCGATTATGAAGGAAATACGGTTGGCTTTATGGTTCACGGCATAACGGACGGTAATGCGATCGAATACCGTATTGCCGATGAGAGTATTGCGAAAATAGACTACGTTGACAATACGCAGGTGAGTATTCTTTGCATTTCGCCGGGTTCAACGGTTTTGACTGCGGTAACCTCTGACGGCAAAACAGTATTGGATCTGGAAGTCATTGTGAGGCCCGTTGAAAAGGAACCCGTTTGCAAAATCCCCGCAAATGGCGCGAAGCTCGATTTTGAGGGCGATGGAAAAGGAATCACCGAGATCGCCGAAACAGGCGCGGAGCTCGGTTTTATTCTGACGGGACTGAAAGAGAATGAAACCGTTGAATACAGCCTTTCCGATGAAACAGTCGGAAAAATAGTTTATTTTGATAATACTCAGGTAACGGTGGCGTGTCTGAAAGAGGGTAAAACCATACTGACGGCAACATCCTCCGACGGGCAGACCGTCGTGAGAGAGATCGAAGTCAGACCGGCGCCGGTACTCGAATCCATGGAAGGCGGGACCGATCCGGCGGAAAAAGCGGAGCCGCAAACCACGGATGTAGGCGAGCTGTATTTTAATTCTCAATACGATTATGTTCCTGTTGAGATTGGTTTTAATTCCGGAATTTCGCTTGCCGGATATGACGACGGCAAATTCTACGAAGTCGGTGAAACGCCTATTGAATTCAGCATAGATGATGAGCAGATCGCCGAAATCGGCGTCGTACAGGGCGTTGGCGTGAATGTCTTGGGCGTCTCCGCAGGCGAAACGATACTTCACGCAAAAGCGCCGGACGGAAGAACTGCATCCGTCAGGGTTGTGGTAAAGGAAGCTCCTCCCGTGTCAACAACTGCCCGGAATGAAGCAGAGACCGACGCAGACTCGGGCGACGTCAATATGGACGGAAAAGTCAATTCCGTCGACGCAAGGCTTGCGCTGAGAGCAGCCGCAAAATTAGAGAAATTGTCCGCCGAACAGAAACAATCTGCCGATATGAATCAAGACGGCAAGGTCAATTCTTCCGACGCAAGAACGATCCTGAGAATCGCGGCAAAACTCGGGACTTTTGCCTGATGATACCCGGACCGTAAATGCTTCAGCACGTTTTTCGGGATTCAGTCATTACATGAATGTGTGTTATAAGAAACGACTGAATCGATCGGTCGTTTCTTTTGTTCAAGCAACAGAAAAGAGGATAAAAATGAAAAGGATCCTGAGTACTATTCTTGCTTTTGTGATATCATTCGGATGTTTCTTTTTTGTGAAAGCTGCGGACGAAGCTGCGGTCCCATTCACCGTGACCGTATTTTCGGCGTCCGAAAAAACCGCGGTTTCGGTTTGGCAGGATACAGATAAAACGTATTATTTATTTCTTCCTGCATATTGCGATACGCAGGAACTGACCGTTCATCTGCCCAACGCTGCCGACGTAGCGATTGACGGGACCGCGATCGGGGACGGCGACGCGACCGACGCGCTGACGGTCGGCGACCATACCCTGACGGCGGACGGGAAAGAATACAAGCTGCGCGTTCTGCGATCCGAGGCGTTTCCGTCCGTCTGGCTTGAAACGGAATCCGGTTCAATGGAAAACATCCGCGCTGACAAGAATCACAAGGAAAAAGGAACGTTTACGCTGGTCGATCACGGCTCGGTCATGTGCGACGGCTTGGCGCTGAAGTCGATCAAGGGACGCGGCAATTCCACATGGGCTGCGGATAAAAAACCGCTGAACATCAAATTTGAAGAAAAAACCGACGTGCTCGGCATGGGGAAAGCAAAAAAATGGTCGCTTCTGGCGAATCATTTCGACGCGTCTCTTTTGCGGAATTCTCTGGCTCTGAATATCGCCGAAGCGATCGGGCTGCCCTATACGCCGTCCTACCGTATGGTCGACCTGTATATCAACGGCGAAT
>JAFRTA010000103.1 GCA_017427315.1 Clostridia bacterium | reverse complement strand
GGATTTTTTACATTAGGAGGACGAAAAGATGAAACAGATCCGGCTGATCGATATGACGCTGCCCATGGCGGCGGATTTGCGCAAGGGCTCGCTGAGCTTCAGAGAAAAGCTCGAGACGGCGAAATGCGCCGACCGACTCCGCGTTGACGTCATTGAGCTGCCGCTCGTCACGGGCGGGAAGGCCAATCTGCTTTTCAATAAAACGGTTTCTTCCGGCGCAGCAGCCGCCGTTGCGGCGCAGATCCCGGTCACCGAGAGCGCTCCCGAAACGATCTTCGAGAGTATCAAAGCAGCAAAGAAACCCATGATCGATATCCTGATCCCTTCTTCTCCCGTGCAGATGGAATACGTCGGCCACCTCAAGGCTCCCGCGATGCTTTCGGCTATCGGGGCGCAGGTCGCAAAATGCGTCTCGTTCGGCTGCGAGACGGTCGTCACGTTTGAAGACGCGACCCGTGCGGAGCCCGAGTTTCTTGCGGACGGCGTCAGAGCGGCGCTCGACGCAGGCGCCGCCGCCGTCACGGTATGCGATACTGCCGGCGTTTTCCTGCCGGACGAATTCGCGCAATTCGTCTCCCGGATCAAAACGATCACAGACAGCTTCGACGGCGTGCGCCTCTTCGTGCAGGTCAGCGACGAGATGAGCATGGCGGCGGCCTGCACCGCCGCCGCGATCTCCGCGGGCGCGGACGGCGTAAAATGCACCGCGATCCCCGCTGGCTGCACCACGCTGACGCAGCTTTCGCAGCTCGTTCGCATCAAGGGCGCTGCAATGGATATTTCGACCGGTCTGAAGACGACGGAGCTGACGCGGGCGACCGAGCGTCTTTCCCGCATGATCGGCATTGACAGATCGGAGTCGGGCGTACGCGAAGCGGGCGCTTCGGGTGACCTGCCGAACGTGACGCTGAATATCAACGACGCTCTGCCAGATGTGATCAAGGTCATCCGTCAGCTCGGCTACGACCTTTCCGACGAGGACAACGCAAAGGTCTTTGAGGAGTTCAAGCGCATCGCCGTCAAGAAGCAGTTCGTCGGCACCCGCGAGCTGGACGCGATCATAGCGAGCACCGCGATGCAGGTCCCCTCCTGCTACCGTCTCGAAAGCTACGTGATCAACAGCGGCAACGTGCTGACCGCGACGGCGAACATCACGCTGACGCAGGACGGCGCGAAGCGCTCGAGCGTCGGCGTGGGCGACGGCCCGATCGACGCGGCGTTCCAGGCGATCGAGCAGATCATCGGCCACCACTACGAGATGGACGATTTCCAGATCCAGACCGTCACCGAGGGCACCGAGGCGATGGGCAGCGCGATTGTGAAGCTGCGTGCCGGCGGCAGGCTCTTCTCCGGCAGCGGCATCTCCACCGATATCATCGGCGCTTCGATCCGCGCCTATATCAGCGCGCTGAATAAAATCGTTTACGAGGAGGAATAAGCCGTGAAGCTTTCGTTTTCCATTAAAAACTGGTCGGAATACGACTGGCAGGGCTTCTGCGAAGCCGCGCAGGACGCGGGTCTGCAGGGCGTGGAGATCTATAATATCAACGCGCCGATCTTCCGCGATAAGCTCAGTCCCGCAAACCCGGAGCTTTCCGCCGTTTCGCGCCGAAAGCTCGCCGAACGCGGGCTGTGCGTCCCCTGCGTCAATACCGTCGCGGATCTGACGAGCCCGGAATTTGACGCGGAGTTTACGGAGTGCCTGACCCTCGCGCTCAATCTCAATATCGAAAACATCTCCATCCACACCAAGAACGACGATCCGGACGAGTGCGAGAAGATCGTCGCGCGACTGCTCGAAACAATCGGCTCGAAGCCCGTCTGCCTGCTCGTGGAGACGACCGGCGTTTATGCCGACACCGGGAAGCTCCGCGATCTGCTGAACCGCTTTGCCGACGACCGCTTCGCCGCGCTTTGGGATATTTATTCCACCTACGCGCTCACCGGCGAGGACGCGCAGACCAGCATCACGAATCTGGGCGCGTACGTCAAGCACGTGCATATCCGGGACTTTACGAAAAGTGAAGACGGGATCCGTTTCGAGCTGCTCGGCGAAGGCGAGCTGCCGATCGTCGATTTCACGAACGCGCTGAATTCTGTCAACTACGACGGCTTTATCTCGCTGCGCTGGAACCCCGACTGGGACTCGGAGCTCTCCGATATCGACATCATTCTGACGCATTTCAACTCCTGCATGCGCAAATACGAGCGCACGCGCATCCGCCGCAGCACGCTCTATTACAACAAAACGCATACCGGCGCGTTCCTCTGGGAAAAGGAATCGCTGATCAAAAAGACCTTTTCGCAGGTGCTTGACAGCGTGATCGAGGAATTCCCCGATCAGATCGCCATCAAATATACTACGCTCGACTATACGAGGACCTATTCGCAGTTCCGCGACGACGTGGACGAGTTCGCAAGAACGCTCGTTTCCCTCGGCGTGAAGCCCGGCGATCAGGTCACGATCTGGGCGACGAACGTGCCGCAGTGGTATATCACCTTTTGGGCGACGACAAAGATCGGCGCGGTGCTCGTGACGATGAACACTGCGTACAAGATCCATGAGGCGGAGTATCTGCTGCGTCAGTCCGATACGCACACGCTCGTGATGATAGAGGGCTACCGGGATTCGGACTACAAACAGATCATCAACGAGCTTTGCCCGGAGCTCTCGACGCTGAAGCCGGGTCAGCCGCTGCACGCAAGAAGACTCCCCTTCCTGCGCAACGTCATCACCGTCGGCTTCCGTCAGAGCGGCTGCCTGACGTGGGAAGAATCGCTCGAATACGCCGAACGGACGCCGCTTGAGGAGATCCAGCGCATGGCTGCCGCCGTCGACGTGAACGACGTGTGCAATATGCAGTATACCTCCGGCACGACAGGCTTCCCGAAGGGCGTGATGCTCACGCATTACAACATCGTCAACAACGGCAAGTGCATCGGAGACCGTATGGATCTTTCCACCGCGGACCGTATGATGATCCAGGTGCCGATGTTCCATTGCTTCGGCATGGTGCTTGCCATGACCGCGACGATGACGCACGGCGGAACGATCCTGCCACTGCCGTATTTCTCCCCCAAACCGTCGCTCGCCTGCATCCATAACGAGCACATCACGGCTTTTCACGGCGTGCCGACGATGTTCATCGCCATGCTTTCACACCCGGATTTCGAAAAAACGGATTTCTCCTATATACGCACAGGCATCATGGCGGGCTCCCCATGCCCGATCGCCATCATGCGCGACGTTGTCGATAAAATGCATATGTCGGAGATCGTGATCGTTTACGGGCAGACCGAGGCCTCCCCCGGCTGCACGATGAGCTCCACGACCGACCCGCTCGAGGTCCGCGTCGCCACAGTCGGCAGCGCGATGCCCGAGATCGAATGCAAGATCGTCGACCCCGAGACCGGCGAGGACTGTCCCGACGAGGTCATCGGCGAATTCGTCGCGCGCGGCTACAATATCATGAAGGGATATTACAAAATGCCGAAAGCGACCTCTGCAGCGATCGACGCGGACGGCTGGCTGCACACCGGAGACCTTGCCTGCCGCACACCAGAGGGAAATTACCGCATCACCGGCAGACTCAAGGATATGATCATCCGCGGGGGAGAAAATATTTATCCGAAAGAAATCGAGGAATTTATCTATACGCATCCGAAGGTCAGCGACGTGCAGGTCATCGGCGTTCCGGACAAGGCGATGGGCGAGGAGATCATGGCTTGCATCATCCTCAAGGAGGGCGAGACCATGACGGACGATGAAATGCGGAAATACGTGCGCGACCACATGGCAAAGCATAAGGTGCCGAAGTATATCGATTTTGTCGACGGCTTCCCCATGAACGACGCGGGTAAGATCCAGAAATTCAGGATGCGGGAGGAAGCGATCCGGAAGCTCGGTCTGCAGCAGGACGCGAGCATCGAGACCGCCTGACGACACGGATATGGATATTACTTACGGCATCGTCGACGCGCACTGCCATATCTACCCCGACAAAATCGCGCTGAAAGCGGTCAAAGCGGTCGAGACGTTCTATCCGACGCTGCCCGGCGATTCGCTCGACGGCACCTGCGCGACGCTGATACGCTCCGGCGCAGAAAACGGCGTCACGCATTTCATCGTGCATTCCGTCGCCACGACGCCGCATCAGGTCTCCTCGATCAACCGTTTTATCGCGCAGTCGGTCGAAAACAGCGGCGGCGCGTTCACGGGTCTGGGGACGATGCACCCGGAGCTTGAAAACATCGAGTCCGCAATGGACGAGCTCGTCTCGCTCGGATTGCGCGGCGTAAAGCTTCATCCCGATATCCAGCGTTTTTCCGCAGACGATCCTCGCATCATGCCAGTTTATGAATTCTGCGAGGCAAAGGGCCTGCCGGTCCTCGTGCATACGGGGGATTACCGCTACGATTTTTCGAATCCGCCGCGCATCGCGAATATTCTGCGCACGTTCCCGAAACTGAATTTCATCGGCGCGCATTTCGGCGGCTGGAGCGTCTGGGACGAGGCGGCGAGAACGCTGACGGGGTTTGACAACATCACCGTCGACTGTTCCTCCGCGATGCACTGGCTCGGCGAAGAACGCACACGCGCGTTGATCTGCGCGTGGGGCGAGGACCGCGTGATGTTCGGCACGGACTATCCGCTCTGGCGTCAGAAGCCCGAAATAGACCTCCTTTTGCGTCTTGACCTGACGGACGGCGCATATCGGAAGATATTTCGTAAAAACTGCATGCGAATATACGGCATATAAAGAAAACCGGCGTTCCGTACGGAACGCCGGTTTTCTTATCGGAGCGATGATATTTTTCGGCCGACGGAGCGTCACACGTTGAAAATGATGCTCAATTTATCGAGAACGATATCGAACAGCCGAAGAATCCATGCGAAAAAATCTTTTATCTTTTCGGATGCGGTCCTGTTCGCGCTTTCGTCCGCAGGTATGAATCGAACGTCGTCCAAACAAACCAGCGCGTCTCCGTCGCATTTGAACGAAAAGCTGACGTCGCTGACGTCGGGCAGCGCTTCCGCGTCGCGGCGGTATCCGCTCACGGTTCCGCCGAGGTATACTTTGGAAAGGTCAAATACCGCTTTATGCCATTTCCCGTCCGCGGGGATCCGCTCCGTAATGCCGTCCTGACCGTCAACCGCGACGGCATACCGGAATACGAAGGCAGTGTTGACATAAAGCGTAACGTCGACGTCCGTTTCACCGTCGTTGCGCAGCATCACGGAAAGCTTTCCGTAATCGGACCAGTCGTTGTTCATATCCGTCAGAACATAGATGTCGGATTCCGGGCTGACGTGCATCAGCGGATTGACGGAGAATCTGTCGGAGCCGGCAATCCGAAGCCCCGCATCACCGTCGTATGCCGCGGCGGGGAGGACGGAGATATCCGCGTTTTTCGACTCCCACACGTCATAATAAGCGTTATAGGAAGTGCGGGAAAGCGAATGCCAGCTCTGCGTTTCCTCGCATTCCATCCACGCGTTGTTCTGATAGGATAGATGTTCTTTTTCTCTCTCCAGCATAAACGGCGAAACGGGCAGGGTCTTCTCCCCGTTCTCCGATGCGTAAACGTTCGCCTTATCGCTTGTGATCGCAAACGCATAGGACGCGCTGACGGGCGAGGCGATATCCTCGTTGTAAATAAACAGCGAATTTCTGCCGGTGATTTCGGCGTTCGCTCTGACGTAAACACCGTTCTCTCCCGCGACAGCGAAGCCGCGCGGCGTTCCTTCGCAGAACAACCCGTCGCCTGCGTCGCGGAAGGTCACCTCGATCCCGCCGTCTCTGATTTCATAGCTTTCGACGGTCGGCAGCGTATAATCGCCGTCCTTGCCGTAGACCAGCCGCTGCGCCGCAAAAGACATGCGTTCGCCGATGGGCTTCTTCGTCTGCGGATGAATCGGTCCGGGGTCGTTATAGGTCGACGCATAGTCGTACGCGGTCACAAGCGCTCTCGATCCGGGACGCTCCTGCTGAATCTCGGCAAAATCGATGTTGCGCATCGTGTTGGATTCGTTGTCGAAATAATAGTAGGATGCAAGCTGCGTCCAGATAAACGGAAGCGTCTCTTCCTGCCCGAACAGAGCCGAATAGGAATCCTGCATGAGGTCGACGGCTTCGGCGTATTCCGCGCCGGTGTAATTCAGTATGATATCGGATTCCCCCTGATACCAAATGAAGCCGGAATAACGGAAATGACGAACGGGATACACTTTTTTGTTATACAGCGCCGTCATGGTCTGAAAATCGTTCGCCGCGTCCTCGTCCCAGTTTTCGAGCGTATAATAGCTGTTGTTCGCCTTTGCGCGGGCGGTGATTGCCGCAGAGCTCTCGACCGCTTCCCGCGGAAGCCACGAGAGAATCGAGCTTCCGCCGAGCGGCAGGGCAACGATTCCGAGCGGAACGTCGAGCGAGCTCGCAAGATCGAGCGCGAAGAAATAGGAAACCGCGCTGAAGCCGTTGCAGCGCGCGTCGTTCGCGTCAAACCAGCAGCATTCCGAGATCTCATTCTGCGGCAGCGCCGGCGATTTATTGACGTCGCCTTTGTATTTCGACATTTCCGGGCACCAGAACAGCCGGATGAAGCTCTTTTCGCGCGTTTCGCTGCCGACCGGATTCACATAATCCTCCGCCGTAGCGTACGTATAGCTCATATTGGACTGACCGGCGGAAAGCCATACTTCGCCGAACACGACATTCGACAGGGTACGGAACAGCGCCCCGTCCGAATATAGCTCGAACGTATAAGCGGAAAAAGAACCCGCGGGAGAAGGCACCGATACGGAAAACCGTCCGTCCGTTCCGACGTCGGAGACGCCGCTTGCGACTTCAACGCCTTCCGCGTTTTTCAGGACGGCTTTCACCCGCGCGCCGGCAGGCGCACACCCTGCGAGGATCGCTTCGCTGTTTTGTTTGAAAATCATGCCGTCGCCGTAAACGTTAAAAAGAGACGCGTCGGACGAAGCGGCCGACGCCGCGACGGGAATCATTCCCATACATAAAAGCATCACAAGAAGCAGCGCAAGAACCTTTTTCATAACGTAATCTCCTTTTTTTATGTTTTGATACGATACGGAGCGTTTCCGAGACTACATCGTATCGTTTTCATACAGTATTTTCGTTCCCGTCTTTTCAAAGGCGAACGGGACGAACAGGAATTCGGGAAATGCTCTGCGCAGCTTTTCCTGCTGACGTATCGGCACGTACAGCAGCATAAATCCGCCCCCGCCGGCTCCGAGAAGCTTTCCGCCGAGCGCGCCGTATGTTTTCGCGCGGGCGTATAATTCGTCGATTGTCGAATTCGATATCGCTGCGGAAAGACTGCGCTTTAACCGCCAGGATTCGTCAAGAAGAAGCCCTACGTCGTCGATATCTCCCTCGCGCAAAATATGTTCCGCTTCGAACGTCATTTCTTTCATGCGGTGAAGCTGCGAAAGCGTCGCCGGGATATTCTGCTGCTGTTCCCTTGCGACCGCGCCGGAAAAATGCGTAAATCCGGTAAACATCAGCACAAGATTGTTCTGGAACTGCATCATCCGTTCCCGCGAAAGCTCCAGCGGAGATACACGGAATTCGTCGGCGGAAAGCTCGATGCGGTTAAAACCGCCGAGCGCGGACGCAAGCTGGTCCTGAACGCCGCCTGCTTCTCCGCAGAGCTCCCGTTCGATATAAATCGCTTCTTTCGCCATCGTCATCTTATCCGGATATTCCCCGCGCATGGCGTGAAGCGCATGGACGAGCCCCACGGCGAATGCGGAGCTCGAGCCGATGCCGGAGCAAGCGGAAAGATCCGCGTCGTACGATATCTGGACGCGTTCTACGGGAATGAATTTCAGCGCCTGACGCACCAGGGGGTGTTCCACCTCGTCCGGCTCGTTAAACCGTTCGATGCGGGAATACGTGAACTGATTCGTAAAGTCAAAGAACGGAGGAAGATGCTTGACGGACACGTAACAGTATTTATCAATCGTGGTCGAAAGAACACGCCCCCCGTATTGTTCGTAGTAATCTTTATAGTTGGTTCCGCCGCCGAAAAAAGAAACGCGAAACGGTGTTCTGATTATCAGCATCTGTCTTCCTCCCAAACGATTCGCTCCATTCCCAAAAGACTTTTCAGGAGCGTATTATCCATCAGCGCGCTTGAAGCGCGTCGGTCTTTGAAAAATTTTTTCCCCTGCTCCTCGCTCAGAGCTCTGACGAGAGAGGGATCCGCGCCGAGATTCCGCGCAAGGACCAGCCCCATATCGTATTTGCCGTATGCGCGGTCTCCGCAGACGTTGACAACGGGGGGAAGCGTTCCGCCGAACTGCATCAGCGCCGCCGCAAGACGCGCGGCGTCCGCGTAACCGAGAACGGAGCGATACATGCCGTCGATCATCTCAATCGGTTCGCCGCTGCGCAATTTTTCGGTTATCCTATCGTAAAAATGCTTTTTTTCAAACAGCGACGCGCCGAGCATAAAGGGAAATCGCAGCGCTGTAAAGCCGTAAGAAGCGACGATTTTTTCCGCTTCGAGCTTCTGCCTGCCGTATTCGTTAATCGGTTCCGGCCGATTTTGCTCCGTGAACGGAGGCTTATTGCCCTGTTCTCCGTATACGCAATCCGTGGAAGCGAACAGCAGCCGATCCGTCTGCGGAGAAAACAGCGCAAGAAACCGCTGCAGCGCGTCGATATTCAGGCGCCGTCCCTCCTGGGGATTCTCATATAAATAATCGACGTTATGACAAGCCGCGAGATAAAAGACGCGCAGCCGACAGCCGCCGCAAAGCTCTTTCAGCGCAAGAATATCCTGTTGGGACGTCAAATCGCAGACTGCTGCGCGGGAAAACGGAAACGCTTCCGACGCAGGAACGGACGAGCGTGTGTAAACGATATTTTCCGCGCCGCAGTCAATCAGTTCCCGTAAAAGATAGCTGCCGAGAAAGCCGCAGCCGACAATCAGATCCATGGTTCACTCTTTCCGCTCCCCTGCAGGAGCCTTCTGTTGAAATAAGAAATGCGAAACAAGATTGTCCCCCGTCATTCCGACCGTTAAGACGGTCAGGAAAGGAGCGAGCACCGCCGTATCGCAGACGCCGGCCTGCGGACAGCATTTTATATCGCAGAAAAGCACGCACGCAAATATCGGAATCGCGGCGGCAATGAAATAAGCCGGAGGTCCCGAAGGCGCCGTCTTCTTCCCGGGGCGATTTTTTTTACCGTTCTGTTTTTCTTTCTTCCGAAAAAGGCATAGCAGTACCGCGGGGAAAGCAAGCGACAGGAGAAATGCAGGGAGCGCTTTACGGAACGACGCGACGCCGGAAACAAACGGGTAACCGCTTCGGAATCCGGCGACGGCGGCGGAGACCGCGAGGGCGGCGGATAAGCCGAGAAGAACAAAAAAGAGGATTTTATTCTTCCCGCTGTATTCTGTCGTTTTTTCGGCTCCTCCGCGCCCCGCCGCGATGAAAGCGGCGCCGAACAGAAGGACAGGCGCGGAGCAGAAAATATAGAACGGAGAAAACACCCCCGGTATTGCGGCGCACGCGACAGAAGCCGCGGCGCAAACAACGGGATGCCCGGACAGAATCAGGACAGAACCGCAGACGAGGCAGCCGAGCAGAAGCGGGATCGCCGCCTCCCGCGTACCCCTGCGCAGACAAAACAGAAACAGGACCGTCCAAAGAAAAAGGAAAAAAGCGGTTCCGCGGAGTTTGTTTTTCATACGTCCACCTCCGTTACGCCCAATCCGTAGGCGGAATCACGGTCAGCGCATACACGACGGCGTAGACCGTTTGCCAGGAGCGCGGGACGCGGGTAAATACGTCGCGCAGATATTCCGCCGCAAACTGCGTTTCCCGGAAGCAGACGTAAAGCACGAACGTAAACGCGGGAAGCACGGCGAGCGCGATCCAACGGCTGTAATCGGTAGAAAACAGCATTCCGCAAATCAGCGTCAGGAAAAACAGCATCGGGCTCAACGAGAGCGCAAGCTTCTTCGTCTTCACGGTTTCCGCGCGAACGCGGCGTCTGATAAAGACGAACAAAAGACCGACGACCGGCGAGATCAGAAGCAGAAGCGCCGCTCTCCCAGGCAGAATCCGCCAGCCTGCTTTGTCAAGCAGCGCGACGTTCCATAAAAACTGATTCTTCACCGCGGCGAACGCCTTTTCAAACAAGCCGCCCCCGACTGCGGTCATCGGTGCGTAACCGGACTGCGCAACACGCCGGACCGTTTCGCCGCCGTCGTAGAACACGTAGTCAAAATACGACGTAACCTTAACGCCGCGGGATTGCAGGATGCGGTCGAATTCCTCCATGGAATATACAAGATTGCTTTTTTCGTGCAGAAGCAGATAAAAGAACAGCGCCAGCGCCAGCGCAATCGACGCTGTTCCGACCAGCGCAACAAGCGCTCTTTCTTTCCCGTCAGCGCACTCCCCGAATCTGTAAAGCAGCAGGATCACGAAGAACGGAACCGCGCACAGCATGGCGGAAAAATGCGTCAGCACGCAGAGCGCCGGCAGCGGCAGAAGAAAGAACAACGTCGATCTCCGCGGCAGGAACAAAAGAAACAAAAGGCCGAACAACAGCCAATAGAAGTCAACGAATCCCGGTTCCGAAGCATATACGGAAAACGTCGCCGGGCCGCACAGAAAGAAAAATAAAAAAAGCATTCCCCGGTTCCCGGACGCATCAAGGAACGTCTTTGCGCGCACCCCGAGCAGCAGCGCGGTTCCGAGAAAAAACAAAAGCAGCAGCATGCAGTCGAATGCGCAGGCTGCTTCAATCGTCGGGTTTTTGACAAAGAACCGAAAAACTGCGCCCGGCAGCAGTTTTGAGCAGAAGCCCGCGGAAAAATCCACGACGTGAAAAGCGTATAACGCTTCGCTGACGGCGGGCAGTGAAAAACGGCACGGCACTGTCAGGGTATACGCTGTCAGGAACAGAAAAAACATCAGCGAGTATCGGATCTGTTTTCGGTCGCGCATACGTTCCATCCGATTGCCTCCAAACGATTCAGGAAAAATCCTGTTGTATCTCTTTTGAATGATATACGGTTCTTCCCTTGCGTCTGCCGAACCATACGACGGACTTCCCGTATTCTTCCACGTTTGAATAATAGCTGTCCGGCGTTACGGTCAATCGGTTCCGGACCCTGCGCAGCGGTTCGTATTCTCCAATCAGGATTTTCTCGAAATAGTCATAAAAATCGTAATCGTAACCGACCGTGACGACCTTATCCAGCGGTTTGCGAAGCATCTGACGCGAAAAATCGGATAGCTGAACCAGCAAATCCTGCGGTATTTCGAATCCCTTCAAATAGGGAAGAAGCTGGGTAAATCCCTCGTCGTATCCGTCAACGATTTCAAGGAATACGCCCTCCTCGAAAAACCATGTGATATTGCCGAAGTGAACATTGTGATACGTCCAGTCGCCCGAAAGAGAATTATCGTATTTTTCACGGAACGTTCGGAACAGTTCGCCGAGCTTTCCGTCGGCCTTCAGCAGGAATTCGAGCAAGCCGAAATAAAAATCATAATAGGAGCAGATGTTTTCACGGAAGAAATATATTGCGAAATACTTCAGCACGCCGAGGCTGTGAAACGCCTGCAGACAGACGGAAAACAGATTCGCCGCCGTCCAGTCGTCCGCCGGCATGGAATCCGTAGCGCGGATGATATACGAATACTCCTGCACTTCGTCTTTTTTTTCGGGCGCGGAATGGATATGATTGAATTCCACCTTGATGACTTTAATCCCGTATTTCTGAATATATTCGGGGTCCGCCATATACGCGTTCGGCAGCATTTCGCAGTTATACACACTCAGAGAATTATGCTGACCGCTCTCCAGCAGACGGCAAAGCCCGGAACAGAAGCTTTCCAGCGTCTCGCCGGGCAGGCCGAGTATCAATTCGGAATAAGCGGGGATCCCGGCCTCCGTATATTTTCTCACAAGGTCGGAAAAATGTTCTATCGTCAGATTTTTCCTGCCGATGTTTTTCAGCGCTTCGGGTGAAAGCGTCTGATAGGACATCGTCGCGCCTTTATCCATGCCGTATTCGTTGAGCGCTTTGCAGATGCGGAATACCCGGTCGGCGCTGTTTTTTTCGTAGCACACGCGGAACGCCTCGGGATAACCGTATTTTTTCTTTGCTTCAATCAGGGAAAGCGTGATTTCGTAATCGCGTTCAAACATACCGAAATTGGAGTCGCCGCAGAATACGTAACCGATACCGTGTCTGCCGAGCCAGTCGATTTCCGCGGATATTTTTTCCATCGGGAAAAATCGCATCCGTTTTCCGTTTACCCAATCGCAATATGCGCAGCGGTAAGGACAGCCGCGGTTTGTTTCAAGCACAGCCAAGAACTCTCTTCCGTTGTTTTCGGCCATAATCTTATCGAATACACCCGTGAGATACGGAGACGGGTAATCGGCGGGGTCGCCCGGCTCGGCGACCGGATTGCAGATAACGGCGCCGTCTTTCCGAAAAGCGATCGCCGGTATCCGCGCAATCGAAGCAGCATCGTCCTTCAGCGCAAAAAGCAGTTTTACGAATATTTCTTCGCCTTCACCCGGCAGGAGATAATCGATATAAGGCTCAAACTCGAGCAGTTCACCGTTCGGCCGCACGCTGTGCCCGCCGAAAAGAATAAGGCAGTCCGGATATTTTTCTTTCACGAGCGCGGCAAGCGTTTTATTATACTCCATATTCCAAACGCTCGCCGAGAAAGCGACCATATAGGGGTCGCGCAGTTTATCCAGCGCTTCGGCAAGGCGTTCTCTGCAATAAATAATATCCGGGAATGCGTATTCCTCTTTGATTTCGGGATAGCGAAGCGCGTTGGCGATAAGCGTACCCGCCGCATAGGGCAGATACACCGACCCGTCAAATGAAAAACCGACCTGAACGAAATATATATTTTTCATCGGGAACCTCCGCAGTCCGACAAGCGCCGCTCACTGTTCCGGCGGCAGGAAAATCTCATTTTTTTTCTGCAAAAAAATCTTTAGAATCACAGGGTAATACTTAACGAGCTCACGCAGCGTCGTATGGCTTTTCCCACCGGCCCGCACGACGTTTCTGCTCGGCACTTCGATAAATTCACACCCTGCTTTCAGAAGCTTGAACATCATTTCGGCGTTAAAGGAAAAATCGTTCTGCTCCCAGCGGATCCGCCTGTACAATTCGACAGGCGCAATCTGTATTATATTCGTAAAATCCGTAAGCTCCGATCGGAACATGAGGCGGAACGCTTTCTGCGAGGCGAAATTGATGAATTTCCGAGCCGCGCTGTAACCGCTGTAACCCTGCCCGTCCAGCCAGCGGCTGGTCGTAATGATTTTATCCGGATACATCCGATACAGCCTTAACAGCTCAGGAAAGACCTCCGGGTCCGCGGCGCCGCTGTCAGCCGTCCAATACAGCATATGGGTCCCGCGCACCTCTTCGATTGCCTCGCGAACCGCGTTGCCGAAGCCGTAGCCCGACTGAACGATTCTGCGGCAGTATGGTTTTTCACGGCAGATTTCCGCGACCGTTTCGGCGCAGGCGACGGAGCACCGGCGCGCCAGAACAAACAGGAATTCATCGGCGCCGCCGACCGCGTCGAGCTTCTGAAACACTTCCCGAAGCTGATCGGTTTCATCATACGCGGTAATCACGACGGAAAGGCTCGTCTTTTCGTTCATTGCGTATTCTCCCGGGGGTCGTAATTCACGATATCCTTCGAACCGTCCTCTTTCTCGACGGGGACGGTATACAGAACGACAAGATAGGTATCCTCAAGATATTCAAACGTATGCTCGGTATATTCGTCGATTCGGAAAAAATCTCCGTCGCCGAAAACGGCCTGCTGCGTTTCGCCGCCGCGCCAGACGGTAACGCGGACGCTGCCCTTTATCAGATAAAAAGCTTCCTTGGTCGTTTTATGGAAATGGCGGTTTCCGCGGACCGCGCCCTTCTTCGTGTAAACGGCGTTGATTTGGCTGTAGCCTCCGCGCACGATCTGCGTCAGCGTGCCGCGCGCGTCAGAAAACAGAAAATCCGGCTTCAAAACGGTAATGAGATCCATCGTTTATACGTTCCCGTAGAAAGAATTCTTGATAATCGAATACACTTTTATCAGCTCGCGGATACCGTCGTCAAGCGAATACTGCGGCCGGAAACCGAGCTTTTCGATTTTTTCATTCGAGACGAGATAATTGCGTTTATCCGGGTCGACGCCTATCGGGGCTTCGATATAAGTAAACGAAGGCAGAAACGATTTGATTTTCGCGCAAAGCTCAAGCTTGGAAAGATTCGCGTCGCTTAACCCGCAGTTATAGGTCTGCCCTTTCATCTCGTCAAAATGCTCCATGGCAAAAACGAAAGCGTTCGCCGCGTCCCGCACGTGCAGGTAATTGCGCATGAAATGCCCCTCGAAGATGACGAGCGCGCCGTCGAAAACTGCACGGTATACGAAATCGTTTACCAGCAAATCGATGCGCATTCTCGGAGAAGCGCCGAACAGCGTCGCGAAACGGAACGTGACGCTGTCGCCCGCAGCAAGAACGGCGGATTCCGCCGCCATTTTCGTCTGCCCGTACAGCGAAACGGGAGCAATCGGCGATTCCTCCGTACAGTAGGACTGCCCCTGCCCGAGCCCGTAACCGCTGTTCGTGCACGGATAAATGATTTTCTGCCCTTTTTCGCGCAGCTTCAGAACGGATTCCACTGCGCCGAGATTCAGCGTGCGCGCGGCGATCTCGTCTTTCCGGCACGCGGGGAAACCGACGATTGCGGCAAGAGGAAGAATAAACTGCTTGCCGTACATCGCTTTTTTCAAAACTTCTTCGTTTCTGCAGTCTGCGTTGATAATATGAAAATTGGGATATCTGCAGCAATCCAGCAGCGAGGTCTGTTTGTAGAGAAAATTATCGAGAACCGTAACGTCATGCCCGCTTTCAAGCAGTTTCGGCGTCAGGACGGAACCGATATAACCTGCTCCGCCGGTAATCAGGATTTCAGACATAATAATCACCATACTTATCTATTATGATCGTTTAAATAATAGCATAGGACCGGATAAATGTCAAGACTGACGAAAACAGGACGCACGCGCCGAAGCGCTGCGCGAATCAATCGAAAGGGACGCCGTCTTCGCCGACGGCGTCCCCTGAGAAACTCTCTGATTATCGCTGCGTTCAATCAAGAAAATCCCGAAGCTTTTTGCTGCGCTGCGGGTGCCTTAATTTCCGAAGCGCCTTCGCTTCTATCTGCCGGATACGTTCTCTGGTCACGTCAAAAACCTTTCCGACTTCCTCGAGCGTGCGCGGATGGCCGTCCTCAAGACCGAAGCGCAGGGTCAGCACCTTCGCTTCACGCGGCGTGAGCGTTTTCAGCACGGCGTTGAGCTGCTCTTTCAGCAGGAGCTGCGATGCGGCGTCCTGCGGCGCAAGCGCCTCGTCGTCCGGAATAAAATCGCCGAGATGGCTGTCTTCTTCTTCGCCGATCGGGGTTTCGAGCGATACAGGGTCCTGTGAAACGCGGAGCACCTCGCGCACTTTCTCAACGGACATATCGGTTTCACGGGCGATTTCCTCGTCGGTCGGTTCTTTTCCGTTTCTGTGCAGCAGCGCGCTGTTTGCTTTTTTGACCTTGTTGATGGTTTCGACCATATGGACCGGGATACGGATTGTGCGCGCCTGGTCCGCGATCGCTCTGGTGATTGCCTGTCTGATCCACCAGGTCGCATAGGTCGAAAACTTGAAGCCCTTGCTGTAATCGAATTTTTCAACAGCCTTGATCAGACCGAGATTCCCCTCCTGAATCAGATCGAGGAAAGAAAGTCCTCTGCCGCCGTACCGTTTTGCGATGCTGACGACGAGGCGCAGATTCGCCTCCTCGAGACGGCGCTTCGCCGCCGGGTCGCCGTCGGTCTTGATGCGAACGGCAAGGTCGATTTCTTCCTCCGGCGTGAGCAGCGGGACCTTTCCGATCTCCTTCAGATACACCTTGACAGGATCGTCCATGACGATGCTCTGCGTCTCGCTGTCTTCGTCGTCGGCGTAATCCTTGTCGATTTTGGTGTCAAAACTGAGGCTGTCGAGCGACATCTGCGACATATCGTCGATGATCTGGATATTGTTCGCCTCAAGCATTTCGTAAAGCTTGTCGACGTCTACCAGATCCTCGCTTTCGAGCGCTTTGTCGATTTCCTGTGCGGTCAGTTTTCCTCCGGCGGCTTTTCCCTTTTCGATCAAAGCCTTGAAGCCGGATTTTCTTTCCTGATTTTCCATATCCATATTCCTCTTATTCCGCCGTAAAACGGCATTATTTTTTTTCTTTTCTCATGCGTTCGAACTGTTTCATAAACTCGTCGTTATCCCATTTTCCGGGGTCATCGCCGCCCTCGTTCCCGCTGTTTTTGATTTTGGAGATGCAGTCGCGGCACTCTTCGACGGTGTTCGCCATCACGCGATCGGGCGACGCAAGGTAAGAAACGTGCCCCATTTCTTCATCGGAAAACAGCGGCGTAAACGAATGGACGTCCGCCGGGGAGCCGGTATCGCTCTTTTCGAGGATCACCGAGAAGATCCGCGCGTTCAGCCCGGAGGCAAAATCATTTGCGGATATCTCTTCGCAGATCTGCCTGCAAAAATCGGGATTGCGCAGAAGGCTGGAAAGAAGAAGCTCTTCCGCGTTTTTTCTGCCCTCGCCGACCCCGTCGGGATATATCGGCGTACGCGTCGTGCCGACGGTTTCGCGCACGAGGCGGTCGAACCGCGAGCGATCTTCTGTTTTCTTTTTCATTTTTCTGACGCGTTCCGTCTGGTGCGTCAGGGCTTCCCTGCTGACGCCGGTCTCTTCCGCAACCGCCGATACGTACACTTCGCGCTGCACCGGATTCGGGATCGCCGCAAGCACGGCGACCGCCGCGTTCGCATAAGCAATCTTATCGTTGTTGACGGAAAGGTCCAGTCCCCGTTTCGCCTCGTTCAGCCTGAATTCGGTATCGTTCATCGCGCCGCTTAAAAGCCTGCGCATATATTCGACGCCGTTCCGGTTCAGGATCTCGTCGGGGTCTTTCCCGCCCGTCAGGTGGATGACCCTGATCTTCACGTTCACTTTCCCGAAGATCTCGATTGCCCGTTTCGCCGCTTTCTGACCGGCTTCGTCTGCGTCGTAGCATATGTACACCTCGTCCGCATAACGGGAGATAAGATTCGCCTGCTCCTCCGTCAGCGCCGTTCCGAGCCCTGCGACTGCGTTGGTAAAACCGAAACGGTGCAGAGATATCACGTCCATATATCCTTCGCAGAGGATCAGTTTTTTATCGGAGCTGTTTTTCGCGAAATTAAGCGCGAAAAGTCCCCGGCGTTTTTTGAACGCGACGGTATCGGACGAATTCAGGTATTTCGGTTTCGTATCGTCCATCACGCGCCCGCCGAACGCGATCACGTCGCCGGAAAGGTCGATGATCGGGAACATCACTCTGTTTCGGAACGCGTCGTAATAAGAGCCCCGCTGAGATTTCCGCACCAGATTGAACTGTTCGAGCTCGTCGTTGCGGAACCCCTTTTCATTCAGGTGCTTTTTCAGGGAGTCCCATTCGTTCGG
>JAFRTA010000102.1 GCA_017427315.1 Clostridia bacterium | reverse complement strand
GACCCGAGACCCGAGATGCAAACTGAAAGTCTGTGCGCCTAAATAAAGAAAGCTTTTAGAGATGAGAGATAAGACCGAAACCAAAACGCAGTGCGTATATTTACATTCCGTCTCTTATCTCTGAACTCTTTTCTTTTTGCTCTGTTCAGTCTATCACCTCGGGTCTCGGGACTGAAATTCTGATTTAGCTCCGCTAAATCAGAATTTACCAATGTGACATTTTTTTCACCGGGAAGTCACCTTCCTGTCACCCTGATATCCGATAATAACGTTGTAAGCTGCGCGCGGCGGCTGATCGCCGCGCGAAAAAACAACGTACCGAATTCAAAAAGGATGAATGAAGATGAAAGCATTAAAGAAAATCTTCCCGGCGCTTCTTGCGGTTCTGCTCGCCGCGGTCTGCGCCGTTCCCGCCTTCGCGGAACGGCAGGAGGAGCCGGAATACGACGTGTGGATCAGCGAGGGTTACTTTGAGTATAAGCTCACAAAAACCGAGGACGGGCCGGCGCTGAAGACCGTGTACTTTTCCAAGGCGCTTCGGGGAGAGGACGCATATATCCCGAAAACGCTTGCCGGGATCGAGCTGACGCCGGAGCTCCTGCCCGGCTCGCATATCAACAATTATCTGACCCCGTTCCGTGTGGATGACGACAACGCTTATTTTTCCGTGATCGACGGCGCGCTCTGCACAAAGGACGGGCAGACGCTGATCAGCGTCCCGTATTATAAGATCTACGGCCGTTACGCCGTCGATTCGCCGATCCTCGGCGGGATCTATGCCGTGCCGGAGGGGATCCGGACGGTCGCGGCGGACAGTCTCTGGGCGACGGACGCGACCTGCGTCGTGATCTCCGACTCCGTGACGCGGATCGATCCGGCTTCCGGCGTGGAACGCGCCGGGGCGATCGCCGGACGCCGCGGCGCGGAGGCGGAACGCTTCGCGGCGGAAAACGGCGTCCCGTTTGTCTCTCTCGGCGAAGACCATGCGCACGTCTGGTTCCGCGTCCGGAACGACGCGACCTGCGTCGAAGACGGCGAGACCGCCGCCGCGTGCCCCTGCGGGGAGCGGACGGACGCCGTTACGATCCCGCCAAGGTCCGGCGCGCATTGGTACGAATATACGGACGATACGCTTTCGTCCTTCTGCTGCGTATACTGCGGCGAAGAATATCGCAGGAATGCGGACGCCGATCCCTCAGGCTGCGGCTGCGCGTGCCATACGCTTGACAAAACGCGCATACAGGCGGGAAAAAGAGACGTGATCGCGGTCCTGAAGGGGATCGTTTACCGGTTCCGCCTGATCCTCTGGCGGCTGACCGGGACGCATCGGTACTGCGACTGCGGCGCAAGGCACTATTGAGCCGCCGTACGGCGGCAGAAGCGTATGAATATGATATCGGAGGTATATTAAAATGAAAAAGCTGTTGTCCGTTCTGCTGGCGCTCGCGCTGTCCATCCCGGCGCTGCCGGCTGCCGCCGCTGCAGGCTATCCGGAGAGCGCGCACGATTATGAAAACGATTGCGACCTGACGTTGGAATATATCCATCCGAAACCGGCGGAAGGCCTGTTCGTGACCTTTTCCGCCGACACCTATGCGGAGCCCGGCATGATGGGGTATATGCTGCCCGGAGAATTCACGCAGGAGGAGCTGGAAGCCTTTCTGGAAACCGGCGAGAGCGCCGGGAAGGAGGGCGACCGCATCACCCTTTACGACTGCGGCGGCGAGCTTTACGGCTGGTATACCGGAAGCCAGCTCGCGGGGAAAACGCTGTATCTCCCCGGCGACCGGTTCACGATCCGCCTGCAGAGCGACGGCAGCGGCGTCGGCTACGGGTTTTCCTTCGACGGCATCACCGCCGAGCTGCCCGAAAGCCTGACTCTGGTCCGGTATCATACCGAAGGAGAAGACGTATGCGTTCTCATTCCCGCCGGGGAACCCGTCGTGCTGAACGAATACTACCGTATGCGGCAGTCCGGCGATACGGCCACGGTCGGCTGGCGGACGGCGGAAAACGAGGAGTTTTATTACAACATCTCCGATTACGACGAGGAAATTTTCGCCTATCCCGAGACCGCGACCGGGCTGATCGCCGCAGGCGGCGAAACGCTTGACCTGTACCCGATCGAATGTCCGATCTCCATGACGCGCGACGAGGTCTTTTCCTTTACGAACTCATCGAAATATTTTAACGCCGAGGTGAACGGCTATCTGTTGGAGAAGGAACATTTCATCCGTCTGGCGACTACCTATTACGCGACGTTCGGGCTCACGCCGTTCATGCCGGTCGCGCTTCCGCTGTCGGCGTTCATGACGTATTATTACCCGACGATGCGGTTCGGCGGCTCCTGCTCCGGCATCGTGACCGCGGAGCTGCTGCAGCATTACGGCAAGCTCGACCTGCTTTCGGGGCAGGGCGTCGATACCGTCGCGGAGCTGGAACCGGACGACCACGTGATCAGCGTGCTCAATTATTACGGGATCCAGGGCAATTCACTGGCGTACTTCGCCGGAAAAATGGCGATCGACCCCGGCACGGAGGAGTATTCCGCACAGCTTCGCAGACTATACGATACGGTCGCGTCCGGCAAGCCGGTCAAGTTCAGCTTTTATGCGTCCTCGCCGCACCCGGTAAAAGCCGTGCTGAAGCCGGGCTCCGGCAAGACAGGCGTCGGGCACGCGATCCTGCTGACGGGCGCATATACCGACGCGGACGGAAGACATGTGCTGATCGCCCACGACAACAATTCCACCGCCTATGCGAACGGGTACTGCGAGACTCTTTTTATTGACGGAGCTTTTACCGAGATCACGTATCCCGAATACAGCGCGTCCCCGCTGACGGGCTTCTCGTGGCTGGACGACGTGTCGGCGTACGACTCCTTTGCCGTTGAGGGGACGATAAACCCCCTCGCGTGGCATATCGAATTCTTCCGGAACCTTCTTTCTTTGCTAAAGCAGATCTTCGGGCTGTATTTCCGTAAATGACAAAATCACTCGTCTTATATCTTTTTCTCCTTT
>JAFRTA010000101.1 GCA_017427315.1 Clostridia bacterium | reverse complement strand
GCTCCCGCCGAGGAAGAAGCTCCCGCCGAGGAAGAAGCTCCCGCCGAGGAAGCGGCTCCCGCTGAGGAAGAAGCTCCCGCTGAGGAAGAAGCTCCCGCCGAGGAAGAAGCTCCCGTCGAGGAAGCGGCTCCCGTCGAGGAAGAAGCTCCCGCAGATACGGGCGACGACGCCTTTGTGGTACACATCGATACCGAGGATTTCGGCGAGATTGACGAAAGCGACGGCTTTGACGAATTCGGCGGCGGCGAAGACGAATTCATCGAATTCGGTCCCGTGCAGGAGTCTGCCGCGCCGCAGCAGGAGACCGACGACGGCTTTGACGACGGATTCGACGACGGCTTTGATTCGTTTGATTCCTTTGAGCTTCCCGAGGAGTCTTTTGACGGGACGGAAGAAGCCGACGGCGGCGAGCCGGAAGGAAGTCCTGCTGGCGACCTCGACGAGTCCGCCGCGGAAGCGACGGGGGATATCCCCGCCCTGCCCGAGGAAGAAAATTACAACGGTTTCTCTTCCTTCGACGACGACATCCCGGACAGCGCCGGCGCGGAATTCTTCGATGAGGAGCTGCCCGGTGCGGAATCCGAGCTTCCCGCCCAAGCGCCCGTTCCGGGCCCCGCTGCGAACGCCGCGCCCGCGCACGGAAAAAAAGGACGCAAGCATAAAAAACGCAGATGACCATGGCGGAAAAAACACGAAAAACAGAACACAACAAGCTGATACGGTTGCTGTCACAGTTTTGCGCGGCAACCGTGCTTTTCGTTGCCGATCTCTGGATTAAGACGGCGGTGAAGGGCTCGTCGCTCACAGAAAAGCCGCTGGAGCTGATCCCCGGCGTGTTCAGCCTGCAGTTTACGAAAAATACCGGCGCAGCGTGGGGAATGTTCCGTGATAAACCGCAGCTTCTGTCGGTTTTTGTCGGCGCGGCGCTTTTGCTGATTGCGGTATACGCCTGCTTTTCAAAGGGCGGAGCGGTACAGAACGTCTGCCTGACGATGATTTTCGCGGGCGGCGCGGCGAATCTCGCAGACCGTGTGATGAACGGCTATGTGACCGATTATCTCTCCGCCGATTTTATCAGTTTTCCCGTATTCAATTTTGCCGACTGCCTGATCGTTGTCGGCTGTATCGTGCTGATGATCCGGTTGATATATGAAGCCGTGCGGGATTCGCGCGGCAAACGTCCCGCGGAGAAAACGAATGGATAAACTCGAATTTCTCACCGACGACGAATTTGCGGGCGTCCGCGCGGACAAGGCGATCTCTATGTTCGAGCCGTCTATTTCCCGCAACGCGGTGCAGAAGCTGCTGGAAAAGGGGCTCGTCTGCGTCGGCGGCAGGGCTGTCACCAAAAATTACAAGCTGAAATTCGGCGACAAGGTCGAGGTTTCGCTTCCCGAACCGGAGCCGACGGATATCAGACCGATGAATATCCCGCTGGATATTCTATACGAGGACGCCGATCTTCTTGTGGTCAACAAGCCCAAGGGCATGGTCGTGCATCCCGCGCCGGGCCATTATGACGATACGCTCGTCAACGCGCTGATGAACCACTGCGGCGACTCGCTTTCCGGCATCAACGGCGAGATCCGCCCGGGCATCGTCCACCGTATCGACAAAGATACCGGCGGGCTTCTGATGGTCGCGAAAAATGATAAGACGCATATCGCGCTTGCCGAACAGATCAAAGCGCATTCCTTCCGCCGTGAATACCGCGCGGTACTGCTCGGTAACCCGAAAGAGGATATGGGCGTCGTCGACCGTCCCATCGGCAGACATCCGGTCGACCGCAAGAAGCAGACGGTCGGCGGCGTGAACCCACGCGACGCGGTCACGCGCTGGGCGGTGCTGGAACGGTACAATTATTTCTGCGACGTGAAATGTGTGCTCGAAACCGGCAGGACGCATCAGATCCGCGTACATATGCTCTCGATCGGACACCCCGTGGCGGGCGACACGGTCTACGGCGGCGAGAAAAACGATTTCGGCCTCAGGGGACAGTGCCTGTTTGCCGCGGTGCTGGGTTTCGTTCATCCGACGACCGGAAAGTATATGGAATTCGACGCCCCGCTGCCGCGATGGTATACGGACTTTATCGAGAGGATAAAGCGGTCGAATTGGTAAATACTGATTTGTTGAGATGTTGTGATTAGTGATTCGTGATTTGTGATTCGGTTTTGCTGACCAAGACGCAGTGTGTCCCCTTGTATTTCCAAGTCACAAGTCACAAATCACAAGTCACTAAGCATCGCGGCGTCAGCCCGACAAACCCGAATCTATACATAATCTCAAAGGAGTTGATGATATGACGCTCTCCACGGAGCAAATCAAGGAGCTCAAAATCAGGGCGATTCACATTCGCAAGGGAATCATCGAAGGGACCTACAACGCAAAGTCAGGCCATCCGGGCGGGTCGCTGTCGATCGCCGAGGTTCTGACGTATCTGTATTTCGTGAAGATGAACGTCGACCCCGCCGACCCGAAAAATCCCGACCGCGACCGTTTCGTGCTCTCCAAGGGGCACGCCGCTCCGGCGCTGTACGCGGCGCTGGCGGAACGCGGCTTCTTCCCCGTGGAAGAGCTGAAAACGCTTCGCAAGAGCGACGCGCGCCTGCAGGGGCACCCGAATATGAACTACGTTCCCGGCGTGGATATGAGCACAGGCTCGCTCGGGCAGGGGATTTCCGCCGCGGCAGGCATGGCGCTCGGCGCGAAGCTGTCGGGGAAAGCATATCGCGTTTACGCGATCCTCGGCGACGGTGAGATCGAAGAAGGCCAGGTCTGGGAGGCGGCGATGTTCTCCGCCGCGAAAAAGCTGAATAATCTCGTCGCGTTCATCGACAACAACAACCTGCAGATAGACGGCACGGTGGAGGAGGTCAATTCTCCTTATCCGATCCCCGAGAAATTCGAGGCGTTCGGCTGGAACGTGATCAGGATCGACGGGCATGACTGGCAGCAGATCGCCGACGCGCTCGACGCTGCGGACCGCTCCGATAAACCGACCGCGGTCGTCATGAAAACGCTCAAGGGCAAAGGCGTTTCCGATATGGAAAATCAGGTCAACTGGCACGGCGCCGCGCCGAAGCAGCCCGAATACGAGATCGCAATGGCGGAGCTGGACATGGCTCTTGCGGAAACGGAGGCGGAATAAGATGGCAGACGTTGTGAAAATCGCAACCCGCGACGCTTACGGCAAAGCGCTCGTCGCGCTGGGGGAAAAGAATGATAATATTATCGTGCTGGACGCGGACCTTGCCGCCGCGACCAAGACCGGAGCGTTCAAAAAGGCGTTTCCCGACCGGTTTATCGACGTGGGCATTGCCGAGGGAAATATGATGGGCATTGCCGCGGGCCTTTCCACCGCAGGCTTTACCGTTTTCGCGAGCTCCTTCGCGATGTTCGCCGCGGGCAGGGCCTTCGAACAGGTCCGGAACTCCATCGGCTACCCGCATCTGAACGTCAAGATCGGCGCGACGCACGCAGGCGTTTCCGTCGGCGAGGACGGCGCGAGCCACCAGTGCTGCGAGGATATCGCTCTGATGCGCTCGATCCCCGGTATGACGATCATCAATCCCGCCGACGCGGAAGAAGCGAAGCAGGCGGTGTTCGCCGCGGCCGCGACGGACGGTCCCGTTTATATGCGCTTCGGCAGGCTTGCCGTGCCGGTGCTGTTCGATGAGACTTATCAATTCGAGATCGGCAAGGGCGTGTACCTCAAAGAGGGAACGGACGTAACGATTATCGCCTCGGGCCTTCCCGTGGGCGCGGCGCTCGAAGCCGCCGAGCTCCTCAAAAACGAAGGAATCTCCGCCGCCGTCGTCAATATGGCGACGATCAAGCCCATCGACCGTGATATCATCGTTGACGCCGCGAAGAAGACCGGCTGCATCGTCACCGCCGAGGAGCATAACATCATCGGCGGCCTCGGTTCCGCCGTCGCAGAGGTCGTCTGCGAGACCGTGCCCGTGCCCGTCGTGCGCTGCGGCGTTGAGGACGTGTTCGGCAAGTCCGGCCCCGCCCTCGAACTTCTGGATATTTACGGCCTGAACGCCGCCGGCGTCGCCGCGAAGGCGAAACAGGCGCTGGCGCTGAAATCGTAATCATTTGTTTTCTGCGTATGCGCCCGGTTTATCCGGGCGCGTTTTTGTCCGCGCGGGAAACGTCTGAAGCGTTCTTTTTCTTGTCCGGCTGTCGTTTCGCCGTGCTTCCGTCTCGCTGTCCTCGGAAGCGGGCAATTCAGCTTTTTACTCTACGGAAACAAATAACCTGCCATGACGCATCCAAGGTTTGAATGCTGTTATGGCAGGCTTTGATTTTTCCGTGTTTTGCTGCGTCATGTCTGCGGACGGATAAGCGGGATTCATTTCCTCCGCGCCGTAATTCCGCCCTGCGGACGGCGTTCAGTACATCTCGCCGTCGTCGTCGGTGAAATGCCGCTTGATCTCGCCGAGCAGATCCTCCGCGGCGGCGACGGAACCCTCCGCAGAGACGCGGAGATTCTTATATACTTTGTACAGACGGTTCAGCCGCGGCTTTCTGCGGCTGTTTTTCGTATCCACGAAAATATTCATATAATCCTCGGGACGCAGATCATCCAGCTCTTTAGAGAGCGCGGAGACGCTGTCGGAGTCGATCGCGACCGCGACCGCGATTTTGTTTTTCAGCTCGGAGAGCCGCGAAGAGAGCCCGGAGAGCTTATTCATAAAGCTCTTGACGTCCATTGCGTTGCGCACGGCGTTCGCAAGATCCGCGGCGAAGATCACAAGGATCACGCCCAGCGCGATATACCGCGCCTTCTGCGGGATCAGGCTGTAAAGCTGCAGATACGGGGACTGTACGACGTAAACGTAACACAGAGAAGCGATCCCCCAATACAGCGTGTGCTTGAGGCAGATCCTGCCGTTGACGTTCAGGATCTCATTGGTGTAATCCCACCAGCGGGCGTGAAAGAGCTTTTCCATCAGAAAGCTCGTGAGATATTCCACGCAGTCCAGCACCGCGACGCCGATGAGCATGACGAGGTACCATCTTTGCCAGAAACGCGAAATCAACAGTGAAAAAATCAGCCCGCCCGTTCCGTAGATCGGGCAGAGAGGTCCCGTGAGAAACCCGCGGTTGATAAAGCGGTGGTTTCCGAGCGAGCAATATATCGTTTCTATCGCCCAGCCGATCGCGCTGAAGATGAAGAAGGTCAGAATATAATCCGAAACCTTCATCTGCGAGAGAAGCTGAACGGATCTTGCGGTTTCATCGAGCAGAGAAAAACCGGGGATAAGATCGATCATGCTTCCAAATCCTTTTTTGCGCGTGCAAGCGCTTCTTTGAATTTAGCTTTCTGCGAGGCAAAGCGGTCGATCAGGACCTCCTGTGTCGCGCAGTATTTGTCTGCCATGCTCACGATCAGCCCCTCGCGGAATTTCGGCGGCGTGGGGGTGAGCGGCCACATATGGCGTTTGATGATGTTCTGCTCGATCTCGGTGATGTCGGGATAGAGCTTTTTTGCGTTTTTCAGCGCGAAACCGCCGTGACGGTAAGCGTGCAGCCGGTGGGTGCCGTCGCCGGCAACGTGCCAGTCATAATAAAACAAATCGTGCAGGATCGCGCCGCGCACGGTCTGTCGCACGTCCGCGCCGCGTTCCTTCGCGCCGAGATAAGCGAGGTACGTAACGCTCATGACGTGCTGTACACGGTCGATCTCCCCGTGTTGGATATACTGATGGGTGCTCTGGAATTCCTCGGAATCGTAAAGATCGTTGATATATGAGAAGAATTCGCGGTCGCGCTCGCGGTCGAGCAGAAAGGAATGCACCCATGCGTCGTAACGGTTGAACATGTCGGTTGCCTCCGGTGGGATGTTGTATATAAGAAGCTGAAATACAAGATAAAAGAGGGAAGACCAAAGACGGAAGACCAAAGACCAAAGGCGGAAGACCCGACTCCGAGTCTGATTTCAAGTCTTCAGTCTCGCGTCTTCAGGCAGTCTGTTTGCGAAAAACGGTGAAGCAGAAACTTTGCCACTCCGTCTTCGCTGCAGCTTCCGATTACGCCGTCGGCGATCGCTTTGATCGGCTCGTCGGCGTTCGCGGCGGCATAGCACTCGTCGGCGATTTCAAACATCGAGCGGTCGTTTTCATTGTCGCCGAAGCAGACGATACGGTCCGCGCCGATCATTTCCGCGATCGTCTTCGCGCCTGCGGCCTTGCCGGCTTTCGCAGAGAAAGACTCGAGGTACCACGCCCGAAGCACCGGGTCGAAATAGAAAACGCTGTTGATATCCGGCAGCGATTCGATGATCGGCTGCACGCGCAGAAGAACGTCGTATTCTTCCAGAAAATTGATATACACCGGCGTGCATTCGTCACGGAAAACGTAATCGTCCGCCCGAATGAACTGTTTATAGACGCTGTTTTTCCGCGCTTCGTAGAATTCCCGCCGCGCGGGAAAATTCAGATCCGCGTACTGCAGCTCGATTTTATCCGTGCGGTTGTTGAGGGAGTAGAACATCGGCGACGCGCCGACCTTTTTCGCCTCTTTCAGCAGTATTTCCGCCTGCGCGGCGGGCAGCGGAATGACGGACAGAGGCTTCGGATCGTTTTGTTCGTATATAAATACGCCGTTCATGAACGACACGGGCGTGCGAAGCCGAAGCGGAGCGATTTTGTCGAAGCCGGTGCCGATGTTGCGCGCCGTCGCCACTGAGAAATTCAGCCCGCGGTTTTCGATCAGGCCGTTGATGATCGCGGCAGAGGTTTCGCTGACGCGGTGCTCATGATTCAGAAGCGTTCCGTCAAGGTCGGAAATGTAAAGCTCCATATCAGAGAGAAACAAGGGACGAGAGATACGAAATGTGAAATGTAAAACGTGAAATATAAGATAATATTACAAATTACAAATCACGAATCATAAATCACAGCTTATCGTAACCGGCGTACCCTTTATAAATCGTCTTGTCGTAGAAATTGTTCTCATGTTTGTCATGCAGCGGGTACCAGACCTGGGCGAAGAAAGGATTGATGCGCGCTTCGGTGTCGTAATCCCAGGGCATCGGCAGCTCGTCGGGGCACCAATGGCCGCCGCGAAGCACGAGGTTCGGCGTCATCGTGAATTCGTTGCCGCGCGCGGATCTCCATTTAAGCGGGGTGAACAGGTCGCCCTTTTCCATGGATTCCGACAGGCACTCGCCGCCGCGGAACGCCGCCGCTTTTTTCATATCGTCAAGATCCAGCTCCGAAAGGGGCTTTGTCTCGTCATATCCGTGGTCGAGATAAGCCGGCGTCTCGCTCGGACGGATGATTCGGAATTCGTTCCAGCCGGGAATCTTTTCCCAGTCTTCGATCGAGCCGTAATAAGCGCTGATGCGGTCCTCTACGTGGTCGCCGATCCACGACATCGTGCCGTAGGTTTTCGTTCTGGTCAGCGGCTCGATCCCGATTTTTCCGACGAGCTTCGCAAAGGGTTTTGCCAGAACGGCAAGCTTGAAGTATTTCGGCGCCTGATCGCCGAGTTTTTTGAAATACTGACGAAGCGGCACGTTGTGGCGGAAATGCAGGAATTCCTCAAGCTTGTCCGAATCCGTGTACCACTGGCCGTGGAAGTTGCGGGTGATGAACCAGTGGGGCTCGAACAGCTTGCGCGGGTCGCCGAGGCCGATGGTATCGAGCAGCAGCTCCTCGAACTCGAAATTCGTGATGCGGTACTGTTCGCCGCTGCCGATGTTGTAGAAGCTTCTCCAGAAATCCTCCGGGATATCATCGGCGCAGAGACGGTTGAGAAGCGTTGCGGAATCCTCAACGGTCGCCCACTCCAGCACGCCGTTGATCGGCACGTGGAACATGATGGGGTCGAAATTCTTGAGGATATTCGCGTAGAGAATGCCTGATTGACGCAGCGACACCCAGTGTTTCAGTCCCGATTCCGCGAATATGCGCTCCGCGATGACCTTGCTGATGGCGTAATGGTCGTAGACGCTGATTTTGATCGGGTCGCCCGTACGCCCCCAATGGATCGGCGGATTGCGGTCGCCTGTTTCGGCGACGGTGCCGATATAGACGACGCGGATCTCGTCTCTGTTCGGCTGCGCCTGCACCGCGTTGACGATGTTCATCGCCGCGGCGGTGTTCGTATCGAGCGTTTTTTTCGGAAAATAGTCGGCGGCGGGGGAGACCATGCCGCCCACGTGCAGCACGACGTCCGCGCCGCGCACGCACGCGAGCACGCTGTCGTAATCCGTCAGGTCGCCCCAGACGATGCGCACGCGGGAATCGCCTTCAAATCTGCGGAATTTGAGCTTGTTTTTCTCGTTGCCGCGCAGCAGCACCACGAGCGTATGCTTCGCCGGATCGTTGTAGATCTCGTTGAAGCCCGCCCAACCCATGTTGCCGGATGCGCCGGTCAGGAATACCGTTTTGCCCATCGCCGGATGCCTCGCTTTTCTTTATAATATAAATCGATATATTATTATATCACAGCGCGGCACGAGAATGCAATATCCATTCTATGTATAAAAAGAACAAATAGTGTACAAATCGAAAGAAATGTGATAAATACCGCCTTGCCGCGGAGCGGCAAAGCGGTATTTGCAAAGAAAAAACCGGCGCGCGCCGGTTTTTTTCTTATTCTTCTTC
>JAFRTA010000100.1 GCA_017427315.1 Clostridia bacterium | reverse complement strand
CGAACCGTTCCGCCTCCGGTTCTGTCGGCGCCGGGGCAAAACGCGTTCCTGTCCTGCCTGCCGACACGAACGACGGGGAAGAAAAGCGCAGGAAGGCGGCGTTCTGGATCATCATCGTGCTGACGTTCCTGATCATCGCTGCGTTTGCCGTATATCTGTTTTTCTTTCAGGGGAAGAATACGCCCCGGACGCAGCCGAGAACCGTGCGCGTCGAAGGCGTGAATATGTACGACCCTACCTCTGCACTGGCTTCGCTGACCGTGAAAAAGGCGGCTTCGGTCGAATATCCGGCCGGCATTCAGGAAAAATTCAAGGCGGCGTACGCCGCGAACCAGCATTTCGTCGGCTGGCTTTCCGTGCCGAATACCTCAATCGACGCCGCGGTGTATCAGACGAGCAACAACCACGACTATCTGAAGGGCGATCTCTGGGGACGCTGGTCACGATACGGAACGGTTTTCCTCGATGCGTATTCGGGCGTGAAGGACCTGCGCCGCAATACCGTCATCTACGGGCACAACTTCGACGACGATCAGGATAAGAATTTCGACGACTATATTTTCGGCGACGTACATAAGTATCTTGACGTGGAGTTCTACAGGACGGCGCCGGTGATCGAATTCGATACGCTTTACAGGGATTATAAATGGAAGGTCATCGGCTGTTTCCTGACCAACGGCAGCTCCGACGGCGATAACGGCTATCTCTTCTACTATATTGCCACGG
The DNA here is from genome assembly GCA_017427315.1 of Clostridia bacterium. GTDB lineage: Bacteria > Bacillota > Clostridia > Oscillospirales > Acutalibacteraceae > RGIG2774. The sequence goes on along the minus strand of JAFRTA010000100.1, from coordinate 5,717 downwards.
GCATGAACGACGAAAACTTTATGTCATTTATCGATAACGTAAAGCAGAGAAGCTATATCAATACGACGGTCGACGTCCTGCCCGGCGATAAAATAATCACGCTTTCCACCTGCACCTATGAGTTTGACAAAAACGGCGGCCTGCACGACGCGCGCTGCGTGCTGATCGCGCGCCTGGTGCGCGCCGGCGAGAGCGAGGACGTGGATGTGAACGGCGCGTCGCAGAACGAAAACCCGAGAATGCCGCAGCTTTATTATAACGTATACGGCGGCACGAACCCGTTCCGGGACGCGGATAAATGGTATCCTGCCGAATGACGCGGGGAAGAAGAAAATGAAAAAAGGAAGTGATATCGATGAGTGAGAATAAGGACGCTTACGGGCGCGGCGCCGATCTTGACGGTGAGATCTCCGATATCCTGACCGAAGTGTCGGGTTATACGGGAAAACACTCCGGCGACGATTCGATCTCGGAGATGGCGCGGCGCTACGGCGTAAGAGTAACGGATCCGTCTGTCGGGGGCGGTTATGAGCCGAGACCCGTGCAGCCGGCCGGCTCTTATCGCGCGCAGCCGCGCGGAGACGGGCGTATCCCGTCTCCGCCGAAGAATAAATATGACGATAAAGGCGCCCGGATCGTATACGACGCGGGCGACGACGAAGAGAACGCGATCGGCGGCAGGATCGCCGCAGGCAGAGCCGCGAGCTCCCGCTCGGCGGAGAATACCGTTCCGCTCTCCGTTGCGGAACGGCGCAGGATGATCCGTGAAAAAAGCGAACAGGTCCGCGTGCTTTACGACGAGGACACGGCGACGCACGCCTCGAAGGAAGCGCCGTTCGAGCCGATCGGCGAGAAGAAAAAACTGCCGCCGGTCAGCGACGGCAGAGAGCACCGGGAAAGACGCGACCGCCCCGGAAAGCCGGATGCAAAAAAAGCCTCCGCTGCAAAATCGAAAAAGAAGAAGAACGGAAAAAAGAACGCCGCTGCAAACAACGGCGAGCTTTCCAAGGTCAGAAGGATCTTCAAAACGTTCATCCCGTGGAACGGCGATTCGCGCGGCGAGTGCGTCCGCAAGATCGTGATGGACGTTTCGTTCCTCGTGCTTCTGATTTGCGCTTTGTATTTTACGAACTACTTCATCGAGCTGCACGAAGCGATCGATACAAATAAAGGCACGCACGTCGATCCTCCGGCGGTGACGCAGACCGTCGACGAAAACGCCGCGGCGTGGGCGGAGATGCGCGCGAAATACCCGAACGTGGATTTTCCCGAAGGGATGCTGATCGAATACGCAGACCTTTACGGGCGCAATCAGGATACCGTCGGCTACGTCAGCATCGAGAACACGGGCGTTTTCGGCGCGATCGTGCAGGCTGACGACAACGAGTTTTATCTCAAGCATGATTTCCGCAAGGTGCAGACCAAATACGGTCAGCTTTACATGGATTTCAGAAACAGTCCGAAGGATCTCGACGACAACACCATCATTTACGGGCACCATATGAAGGACGGGCTGATGTTCGCCCAGCTTTCGGATTATTATGAGGACACGAAAGAACATACGGCGCTTGAGTTTTATCAGCAGCATCCCGTGATCGATTACAACACGCTGTTTCAGAACTATAAGTGGAAGATCTGCGCGGTGTTCGTGACCAACAACAGACCGTCGGACGACAACGGCTATATGTTCAACATCATCGTGCCGAATTTCCATACGCGGGAATCGCTCAAAGCCTACATCGAGGCGGTCAAGGAGCGTTCGATCATCGATACCGGCGTCGACTGGAACGAAAACGATAAATTTATCTCGCTGATCACTTGCGCCTACGACTTCAACGACGAGCGCCTCGTCGTGATCGCGCGCATGGTGCGAGAGGGCGAGCCTGATACGGTCAACGTCAACCTTGCGAAGAGAAACGGGAATCCGCGGTACCCGCAGAAATGGTACGACGTGAAGGGGCAGAAGAATCCTTATCGCGACGCCTTCCGCTGGGAACCGAATACTTAAGGGGAGTTGTAGTCATGCGAATCCGCGTATTTTATTGCGGCAGGCCCGAGAATGCGATGAACATCGTGGAGCGCTCGAGCGTATCCGTGGTTTATGCCTCGTTCTGCGAAACGCGCTGCGTCGTGGAGCCTTTCGACGGGATCGAAGCGCTGACGCCCGTGCTGCTGCGGTCTCTGCGGGAGGACGAGGTTTCCGCCGTATACGTTTCCCCGGAGCTTTATCTTGATTTGAAGCTGTCGGTTTACGAAACGCTGGAATTGAGTACCGACGTTTCGCGGGATATCCTCGCGCTGCTTCCCCCGTCGCTTCCGGAGGAAGAAAAGAGGCGTTACGCGCTGTTTGCTTCCGCAACGGTCATGTTCCCGTCGGAAGACGGCGTCAATACGGCGTTCTGTACGGCGACGGGCAGCGGCAATTTCATGCTGATCCCCATATCGCCCGAATGCGTCGCCCTGACCGAGAGCCGGATCGCCGACTGGTTCGCGCGCAAGGCCGTGATCGCGCCGACGCCCGACGAACCGCAGGTCAAGCTCTGCCGCGACGCGGCGGGCGCGCTGTTTGAGCGTCATCTGACGGTAGGCTGCGCCAATACCGCCACGACGGAATATCTGCGCAATCCGACGATCGCCTGCGGAGAAAAATACGCCGCGTGCTTTAAATTCGTCGACGTCAAGCCCGACGAGCAGGATCTGAAGCCCCGGGAGCTGACCGCGTCGTATGCGTCCCGCGCCGCGTGGGAGGAAAATACGGCGCTCGGCTGCGCGATGTCGAACGTTTATAAAATAGAAAAAGACGGCGCGGTACAGTATCTTGTCTATATTGCCGTCAGCGTCGATAACGACGCCGCGGTCAGCCGCGTCGTATCGCGCGGCGAGGAAATGGCTGCGTTCCTGAAACGCGCCGCAAAGGAGCTGTTCTCGCTGATCGTATGCACCGTGACCGATCAGCCGGGAAAGCCGGAGAACGTGGATTTTGAGGTTTTTTAACCGACGTTTTCCGTGATCGGTGATACGGAGCGAACGGTTGGGGCGGGATGATGCGTATTCTGCAGTTTCTGAAAAACAAAAAAGCCGTGCGCCCGCTCGCGGCGCTTGCCGCCGTGCTGATCGTGTGCGGCTTTGTCGCAGCGTCTGCAGGGAAGACTGCGGGGACGAAAACGTCCGTCCGTCTTGCGGCGCTTGCCGCGACGCAGGTGCTGACGACCTCGGTTCCGCTCAACGCGCCGTTGAATGCGCCTGCCGAAACGACGGCGCAGCCCGAGATCGTCGACGCCGCCGAGACGCAGACCGCGGCGCAGCCGACGGCGGAAGCCGCGCCGTCCGGGGCGGATGCGCAGCCGGAGACCGTCGTACAGACGGGCTGGTCCGTCAGCTTTCTGCCGGTCAACGACGTGTATTATCCCGATTTGCCCGCGTTCCCGCAAATGCCGACCTTTACCGTGTCGCCCGACACGTTCGTGTTCATCACCTACGGGCACGGGCACGGCGTGGGCATGAGCCAATACGGCGCGGTCGCGCTGGCGCGGCACGGGTATGATTTTCTGAATATCCTCGCCCATTATTATCAGGGCGTCGGTTTTGTCCGCGAGGTCGTGCCCTGCGAGACGAGCACGCTGCATACCGGGCAGACCGTGAATACCTATGAGCTGATGTGCCGCGTCGTGCAGAATGAAATCGCCGGCGTGACGAAGCCCAGCGACGGCGAGGCGCTCAAGGCGCAGGCGGTCGTCGCCTATACGCAGCTCAAATACTATCATTATAAACTGCCGAACAAATACACCATGTCTTACGTTTCGGACATGAGCAGGGTCAAGCCCGAGGTGGTCGCCGCGGTGAACGAGGTTTACGGCACGTTTATGACGTATAACGGCGGCGTGATCGCCGCGCCTTTCGGCGCGTTCTCCGCCGGCGTGACCGCGTCCGGCTACTCGGTCTGGGGCGTCGATTATCCTTATCTGCGCCCGGTGACGAGCTATTACGACTGGGACGTGCGCGCTTATTCCGGTTATGCGGATCTGATCGACGTGAAATCGTTCACGTCCGAACAGATCAGAAAAAAGATCAACAGCTACGACAGCTCCATTCAGCTCGGCGCGGATCCCTCGCAGTGGCTTCAGGTGCTCGCGCACGATAAGGCGCTCTCGCCCGAGATCGGGTATCTCACGGCGATCCGTATCGGCGACCGCGTGCTGACCGAGCGCGACCGCGTCGGCGAGGTCTTCCGCATGGACGTGATGGACCTCGCGATCAAGTCGCAGTGCTTTTCGCTGATCTATTTTGATCAAAATCTCACGCCGCACGACTGCGGCGCCGTCATGGGATAATAATTTATGAGGTGATATAATATGTCAATTCTTGTGACCGGCGGGACCGGGTATATCGGTTCCCATACCTGCGTGGAGCTTCTGAACGCGGGATACGACATTGTCGTAGTCGACAATTTCTGCAACAGCTCGCCGAAGGCTGCCGACAGGATCCGTGAGATCACGGGGAAGGATTTCAGCGTTTACGAATGCGATATCCGCGACCGCGCCGGGCTGAAGAAGGTCTTCGACGCGGAAAAGATCGACGCGGTGATCCATTTCGCGGGGCTCAAGGCGGTCGGCGAATCCTGCGCAAAGCCGCTTGAATATTATGAAAACAACATTTGGGGCTCCGTCGCCTTGTTCGAAGTCATGCGTGACGCGGGCTGCAAGACGGTCGTGTTCTCCTCGTCCGCGACGGTTTACGGTTCCGAAAACAAAGTCCCGTTCAACGAGACGATGCCCGTCGGCACCGCGACGAACCCCTACGGCACGACCAAAATATATATCGAGAACATCCTGCAGGACCTTTATAAATCCGATGACGGCTGGAGCGTTTCGCTGCTTCGTTATTTCAACCCGATCGGCGCGCATCCGAGCGGCAGGATCGGCGAAAACCCGAACGGCATCCCGAACAACCTGATGCCCTATATCGCGCAGATCGCCGTCGGCAAGCGGGAAAAGCTCAGCGTCTTCGGCGACGACTATCCCACGCCGGACGGAACGGGCGTGCGCGATTATATCCACGTGGTGGATCTTGCGCTCGGCCATATCAAAGCGCTCGACCGCGCCCTCGGCAAAACCGGCGTCGATATCTATAATCTCGGTACGGGACACGGCGTGAGCGTGCTTGAGCTCGTGCACACGTTTATCGAAGTCAACGGTGTGGATATCCCCTATGTCATCGGACCGCGCCGTCCCGGCGATATCGCCGAATGCTACGCGAACGCCGACAAAGCCGCGCGCGAGCTCGGTTGGAAAGCGGAAAAGACCGTCGCCGATATGTGCCGCGACACCTGGAACTGGCAGAAGAACAACCCCAACGGGTACGAATCCTGAATATAGAGCTCTTTCCTTTGCGCAAAGCCTCGGCTTTGTGAAGGAAGCATTGCAAAAACAGACCGCCGTGGGAGAACCTTCGTAAAGAAGGTTCTCCCAATTAAATTAATCCTTCTTTGTCAGACGACATTTATAATTCTATATATGCTTTGATCGACGAAAGAATACAAATGAAAGATTAAGCGACAAATTTGATTTGTTGATATAGTAAAGGGGCTGTTGCAGATACGAAAAATCTGCAGCAGCCATCTTTCATTTTTTTAATTTTTTCAAGAGAAAACACGGTTTTGCAAAAATGTTCATAACCTGTTGAATGCAAAGCACGGCGTCTGGGATTCCGGCGCCTTT
>JAFRTA010000099.1 GCA_017427315.1 Clostridia bacterium | reverse complement strand
CGCTGCAGACCGCGAACCCCGACGACCGTATCAAGGTCGGTCTGATCCAGCAGTACGTCGGCTTCACCGCCTCGCAGGCCGTGTTCGCGTTCCTCGTGCCGCTGCTGGAACTGATCAACAAGGGCTATCTCAGCATCCCGATGCCCTACGTGTATCTGTTCTTCTCGTTCACCGCGGGTCTGACGGGCATGTTCGGCAATATGGCGATGGCGATCAAGTGCAAGGAGCGTATCCTGCTGCAGCCCAAGCCCGCCCCCGTCACGAAGACGATCTTCTATATCCTGAAAAATAAATACGCCCTGCGCAACTTCCTCGCCGGCTTCTCCGTGAGCTGGTGGTCCAACGGCGGTTATAAGTGGGACGTCGTCACGCAGCAGGAGATCTTCGGCGGCACGATCCCGACGCTCTTCGCGTATCTGCCGAACAACGTATTTACGTATCTGAGCATCAGCCTGATCCCGAAGTTCCAGAAGATCTTCAAGAACAACCGCAACGGCGTCATCATCCTGCGGCTGTGGGATCTGTTCTTCGCCCTGATGATGGTCGCGATCGGCTGCCCGATCATGGCGAAGGAACGCAAGTGGGCCCTGGTCGCCCTTTATGCGATCTGCTTCGGCATCAACGGCATCAACGACGGCCCCGCCCGCGTGTTCGAGGCGGAGCTGGGCAGAGAGATCAACGACTACACCGAGTACGTCACGGGCGAGCGCCCCGACGGCACCTTCGGCATGCTGCCGGATCTCATCAACAAGCTGACCGCCCCGCTGAACTCGCTGCTCACCATCTGGCTGTTCAAATGGTCCGGCTACGATCTGTCGCTCACGATGCTCCCCTGGTCGCAGGGCAGCAAAAAGGTCTATCAGAAGGTCTGGTTCATGTATATCGGCATCTCGATCTTCCCGGACGTCATCCGCATGATCCCGTACCTGTTCTACGACCTCGTCGGCGAGAAGCGCGAGAAGATGTATATCGCGCTCAACGAGCGCCGCGCGCTGCTGGCGAACGAGGACCAGGGCAACGCGGAACTCGAGGCAATGCTGGAAAGCATGGAAGAAGAGAAAAAGCACTGATTCCGGTGAACGGTGAGATGTAAGACCAAAGACCGGGAGCCGCAGATCGGGGCGCTGTCTGGAATTCAGGTCAAGTCTCAACGTTCAACACTCAACACTCAACAAAACAGCCGCAGGGACCGCGAATGCGGTCCCTGCGGCTGTTTTGCGAATGCTTATTTGATCCAACCGAGATCTTTGAACGCTTCCCAGAATTTGGTAAAGAGGAATTCAAGGATTTCCCAGATGCTGTCAAGGGATCTGCTTTCGTACTCGGGAGCCTGCACGTTCATGGTATTCACCTCCGAAAAAGAAAATATCGCACACTCTGTAATCGTAGTATAGCATATCGGTCGGAAAAGCGCAAGAGCGTTTTTCCGTCTCTCACCATTTGTATTCCGAATTATGGAATTCCGTGCCGACGAAGCCGATCTGCATAAAATCCTCCGGGCTGCGCCGGATGATCCAGTCGATATAAGACTCAAACATCTTCGCCGTGAACGCATACCCCGCGGCGTTCATATGCCCGCCCAGAAAGAAGTATTTGCGGAATTCCGCGTCATACACCGGCGCGTATCCGTCGAGGTCGATGACGTAGCTGTATTCGAAGATCTCCGTCAGCTTGTATAACAGCGCCGTATGCTCCGGGCTGCGGCTGCCGTTCTCGTCGCGCGGCATCGTGACGAAGAAGAAGCGCGCCTTCGGCTGATTCTCTTTCAGCCGCTGAACGATCGCGGCGTAATACCCGGCGAAGGTCTCTTTGTTGTTGTTCCGCCAGTCGCCGAGGTCGATATCCCCGATCCCTCCCACCGGCTGATGCACGTTGACGATATCGTTCACGCCGAGGGCGAGGATATACGCCTGGCAGACCTTGTCGGCGCTCCAGAAGCCGTTTGCCTCGGCGAAGGACTCCATATATTCCCGCGCGGTCATTCCCCCGCGGGAGAAATTATACGCCTTGAAGCCGCAGTCCCGCGCCATGAACTGGCCCCAGGAATACTCGAACATATCGTGATATCCCTTTTCGCCCGCCGCGTCCTTCGACTCGAACTCTCCCGACGCGAGGCTGTCGCCGACGCACCCCACGGTACGGAAAATTTTACAAAGCCCGCCGTCCGGGACGATCCGCTCGAGCGGCTTTTCGTTTTCATCCTCGAAACGGAAATACGTTTTCCAATCCATAACAGAACCTCACGATCCTTCGTTTTTTCAATATTATACGCCGTATTTGCGAAAACCGCAATCCCGTTTTCAAAAAAACCGCGGCTTTCCGCCGCGGTTCGTCTGCTTTTGTTATTCGGTTATCCGCTTCGGCTCAAAGGTTGACCGCGTCGACGTCAAAGCCGAACAGCTTGCCGAGCACGGCAAAAATCAGATGCAGAAGATATCTGATATTCGAGAACAGATTTGCCTGTCTCGCTTCGGTGACCTGGCTGACGACGATCGTGATATCGGTAGTCACGCGGTCGATCGTGTAAACGCCGTCTTCGTCGGGCTCCACCGGAGTCTGCAGGATCTCGTCGCCGGCGACGCCTTCCAGAATGTCGGTGGCGAAATAATAAACGACGGCGAACTCAAGGGAATACCCGTCTTTCGGCTTGACGGTGAACTGAAAATCGTCGCCCTCTCTGACGTAATACTCGTAGCCCTCGACCGGTTCAAGCGTGAACATATAGGACTCGGCAGGCGGCGTAATGCGGCAGACTTTATCGGGCGTATCGTCGCCGCCTTCCGCAGCGGCGAATACGGACATCGGAACAGCGATCATAACGAGCGCCAGAAGAACGGAAATCACTTTTTTCATTGCGAAAACCTCACTTTATCTTTTTTATAACACCTATATTATACAAACAGCCGACGGAAAAATCAATCTTCTTTGTAAAAATTTAAGCATTATTCACATTATCGTCCGATTCGGAGAATAATCGTCAAATTCTGATTTGTCGGGCTGACGCCCTCCGCGGATATCGGGGATCGGGGATCGGATATCGTGCCGAAACCGCGGCTCAAATCAAAGAATTGACGCTGTGAATACAATAGAAACAAACAATATAATTCACCAGCACGATCCACGAGATCCGATACCCGATACCCGAAATTCTGATTTTACGGCTTCGCCGTTAAATCAGAATTTACATATTGCTTTCCCCGCCCGTTTGTGCTAATATTTTATAAAATACGTTTTTTCCGTTCGGAGGCAGACTATGAGCGCGGTTTTATATATCATCGTCCCCTGCTATAACGACGAGCAGGTCATTCCCGTGACCGCGCCCGTGTTCCGGGAAAAGCTGCAGAGCCTTATCGACGCCGGCAGGATCTCGCACGAAAGCCGGATCCTCTTGGTCAACGACGGCTCCGCGGACGGCACATGGGACGAGCTCCGCCGTCTGCACGGGCAGGACGCTTGTTTTTCCGCGCTCAACCTGGCGCACAACTGCGGCGAGCAGAACGCGCTTCTCGCCGGGATGTTTTTCGCGGAGGATCGGTGCGACTGCGCCGTGACCGCCGACAGCGACCTGCAGGACGATATCAACGCGATCGACCGGATGCTCGACAAATACGAAGAAGGCTTCGACCTCGCGCTCGGCGTTCGCAGCAGGCGGGACGACGATTCTCTCTCCGAGCGTGTTTCCTCCGCCGTTTTTTACCGCACGATGCGTTTTTTCAAAACGGGACTTGTCAACGAGCATTCCAATTACCGCCTCGTCAGCAAAAAGGCGATCGGCATGATCCGTGATTTTGACAGAACGGACTTTTTCCTTCCCGCGCTGGTCTGCAATCTGGGGCTGAAAACCGCGACGGTACCCTACGAGCGCCGCGCCCGCGCCGCGGGAAAATCGGGATATAACTTTGCGAAGCGTCTGCGTCTGGGCGTTGACGCGCTGTTCGCCCATTCGTCCGCGCCGCTGACGGCGCTGACCGCCGCCGCCGTTCTGTGCGCGGTCCTCGCCCTTGCAAGCCTTGCGGCGCTGATCGCCGTCAGCGTGAAAATAGGCGGGATCGACGTTCCGCTCACGGTCCTGTCGCTCGTCTGGCTGTTTGCCGCCGCCCTGTGCGGCGCGTTCCGACTCATCGGCGAATACCTGCGGAAAACCTATCTGCAGGTCCAGCCCCGTCCGCGGTATAAAATTGCGGATATCGCCGAGTAAAAACGAGAGCGGAGATTTTCCGCAGAAGAAAGCATATCATAAAGAGCCCGGGCTGAAACGCCTCGGGCTCATCTTTTTATTGATTTGTCCGGTCCGACAAACAGCCGCTGTTCACGACGTCACGATCCCACGAGCTCACGGGTCAGAAAATCGTACGCCCCGAGGATCTGCGACTCGTCTTCATAGCTGTGTCTGTACAGCTCGATGATATAGTCCCCCGCGTATCCGCTCTCCCGCAGCGCGGAGAACAGGCGGAGGAAATCGAACTTTCCCTCCCCCGGCGGCGCGCAGTCTTTTGTGTCCGTAAAATCGCTCAGATGGACGTGACAGACCGAACCGCCGAGCCGCCGAAGATATTCATATACGTCCACGCCCGCGCGTCTTGCCTGTTTGATATCAAGCACGGTGCGGAAATCCCCGCCGACGAAATCGCGCATTCCCTGCAAAAACGCGATATCCTGGCTGCGGTAATGCACGATGTTTTCCTGCGCAGCGGTCACGCCGAAGCTCCGCGCGCATTCCGCAAGGCGCGCAAAGCGCTCATAATAAAGCGCGTCGCTGATCGTATAAAAATTACGGTCGTTCTTCGCCCCGTGAAGGACGTATATTGTCGCACCGAGCAGATTCATCGCCTCAAAAAACCGTTTCTGTTCCTCAAGACCGTCGGCGAAACGGCGTTCATATGAGGAGAACAACCAATACCCCTCCGCAAAAGAGCCGTAAGGATGCACCGAAACGACCCGCACGCCGGCGTCGTCCGCTTCGGCGCGCAGCCCGCGCACGAACGAAGGAGCCAGCTCCGAAACGGAATTGAAAAAAATCTCCGCGACGGGAACGTGCGCCGCGCAAACCTTCGCGAAGGCGGTTTCCGTCGGGTCCGGATAATAACAGGATGAGGAAATGCCGATTCTGTTCATTGCCGTTCCTTTCGATCAACTGCCGTATATCATGAAATAAACCGCCGCGATCAGCGCCAGATGCACGGGATAAAACGCATAAAAGCCGTACTGGATCGCCTTCGTTTTTTTGCCTCTTTCACCGTTGTGCAGGAAGATAAAAAACAGCGCGGCCGCGGCGAACGTCTCGATCGGGAATCGGAAATCCCCGCCGCGGATCATCGCCCACACTCCGTCGAAGCCCCACTGACGGATCGCCACCGGCACCGTCGCGGTAAAAATGAAAGTGAGCGCCATGGGGACGGGTTTGTTTCTGAAATAATAAAAGCAGGCGATGAACGCCACGCCGATGCAGCCGTAGTCGGAATTCGCCAGCTCCGCCAGGACGCCGCCGATAAAGAAGGCGCATAAGGACGGCAGAATCCACAGCCGCGGTTTCGTTATTCTTTTTTTGAATTCCTCCGACGCAAGCACGCAGAGAAGCCCGAGCAGCAGCGTAACCATCACGCTGTTATAGCCCCAGTAGAAGAACTGATTCTGAAACGCCAGATCGAAGGGGATCTCCGACAAAAGCAGAAACGCCGCCATACGCAGAACGTATTTCTTTCTATCGTGGGTAAAAATCCCGCCGATCGCGGTCTGATAACAGTAGATCGGCATGGCGATCCTGCCGATATACCGAAGGATCCAAACGCTCGGAAAAAAAACGCAGCCGATGTGGTCGATCAGCATCGTCGCGCAGGCGATCAGCTTCAGCATATTCGCAGTCAGACCGAATTTTTCTTTTTTTTCCATGTTGAACCAATCCTCTCCGTCAGTTTCCACATCTGCGCAAAGCATTCCGCGGCAGCGAATGTCCATACGACCGCGATCGCGATATAAACGTATACGTTCATTCTCCCGTACGAATCAAAAATCGCGGGAAAGGTCCTCCGCAAAAAGCCCTCCGGCGCAGCCTCAAGCTGCTGCAGAAGACGCAGGACCGGTTCCTGCACGAGATACAGATACAGCGCCCGCCTGCCGCAGTAACGCAGAAAACGGTTCCCCGCCGTAAACCGAACGGAAAGGGCGGTCATTCCCGCGCAAAGAAGCATCGGCGCGATGAAAAACGCGCGCGAAGTCCCCACGCGGCGAAAACCGAACTCGCAAAGAATCAGCAGCAGCGTAAAAAACAAAATCAACTCCGTATCCAGCAGGGAAT
>JAFRTA010000098.1 GCA_017427315.1 Clostridia bacterium | reverse complement strand
TATAGTTTTTCGTTCAGATCACGGTACGGGGTATCCGTATTCACAAAAGTATCGTATGTAAACGCTGCACCCAGACGGAAACCGAGAATGAAGCTATCCAGTTCAGATATTATATCAAGTTCACCCTGTGCGTCAAGAATTTTATCAAGAACACCGCGCTGTTCATCGGGCAACGTGTTTTCTATTTCCGGTAAGTGATCTGTGATAAAGATCCTCAGCTTATCCGCGCGGCTCCCGGTTTTCACCACCCGCGCCTGCGGGTCGATGTTACCGAAAAACAGGTTTTCAATCAACTTTATTGCCATAATCAAGCTCCCTTCGTTGTTATGGCAATAGTTTACATAAAGCAACGCCTTCTGTCGAATGTATGGATTGCCGCTCATTTATAAAATAGAACCCCAGACCAACTTTGTTGATTTGGAGATTCTTTGTTCATTCCATTACAATGCTCTCGTTTGTATCCTTATGCGTGGGTGTCATCCGGCGCAGCCCTTTCGGATAATCCGTTTCGTCAGTTGTTCGGTTTGTGCTGGTAGGTGTAGGACGTCATGCTCAAAACGTCGAACCGGTAGCCCGCGCTGCGGTACGCCTCGATGATCTGCGGCAGCGCCTCGACCGTGGTGGTTTTCGCCGCCGCGTCGTGCATGAGCAGGATCACGTGATTGTCGTTGCCGATCGCCTTCGTCGCGTTGCGCACGATCACGCTCGTATCCTGCCGGTTCGCCTCGGCGTCGGTCGAATCCCAATCCCAGTCGAAGTAACGGTAGCCGCGGGCGGGCAGCTCCTTGGAAAGCGTGGTCATGATGCCGCTGCAGTATTTACGGCTGACGGTATTGCTCGTACCGCCGGGGAACCGCACAAGCGTCGAACGGTAGCCGCCCGTCGCGTTGTATACGAGATCGGAAATCTGCTGCAAATCGGCGAAATACGTATCGACGGAACGGTAGATGTTGTAGTTGTGCGTATAGGAGTGCAGCGCGATTTGCTGCCCTCTGTCGTAGAGCTCCTTGATCTGGACCTCGCACCCGTCGTAGGTGTGGATCACGAAGAACGTGGCCTTGACGCCGTAGCGGTCGAGGATATCAAGCAGATTCCGCGTATTGTCGGTCGGGCCGTCGTCAAAGGTAAGGTAGACGACCTTATCATCTTCGGAAAGCTCGGACGCGACGGGCGCGGACGTGACCGCGTTGACCGGCGTGGTCGTATAAATCCCGGTCGCGGCCGCCGTGTCGCTGACGCCGGGCAGCGTCGTCATTGCGGTCAGATACGTCATCCCCGGAAGGGTCGTTTCCACAGAGCCGGACGCCGCCTGAGAAGTCGGTGCGACCGTCGCCGCGGCTTCGCTCTGCGCGTCGGTGATCCGGTTCTGAGACGCCAACTGCGACGCGTCGGGCGACGCGTTCTGTTTTTTAACGTTCGCGGTACGGACGATCGACGCCACCAAAATCGCGATCACAAGAAGAAGAATCACGAAAAACTCCGTAAAAAGCGAACGCCTGAGGCTTTCCGATTTTTTGTTTTTCCTTGCCATATCCGATCCTCCCAAGTTCATGTATTTCGTAAATATGATAACATATTTTACGGGAAAGTCAACAGAAAACGACGAAACGCGCCGCGTTATTCTTATTTTCCCGTTTTTCCGTCGGGAGCCGGCCCGGCAAGAAGATCCGGCCGACGCTCGGCGGTGATTTTCAGACTCTGCTCCCTGCGCCATTTTTCGATATTCAGGTGATGCCCCGAAAGCAGCACCTCGGGCACTTCCCTGCCCCGCCACACGGGCGGACGGGTATACTGCGGGTACTCCAGAAGACCGTTGTAATGGCTCTCGTTTTCTCTGCCCTCGGCGCTCGAAAGCGTTCCGTCGAGCATGCGCGCGATACAGTCGGTGAGCACCAGCGCGGGCAGCTCGCCGCCCGTGAGCACGTAATCGCCGATCGAAAGCTCCTCGTCGACAAGCTCGTCGATCACGCGCTGATCCACGCCTTCGTAATGACCGCAGAGGATCGCGATGTTCGGCAGCTCCGCCAATTCTTTCGCGCGCTGCTGCGTAAGCACCCTGCCGCGCGGAGACATATATATAAAATGCGGCCGCGTGCCGAGACGTGCGCAAAGGTCGGAAAAACACGCAAAAATCGGCTCCGCCTGCATCAGCATCCCCGCGCCGCCGCCGTAAGGCGCGTCGTCGACGCTGTTGTGCTTATTGCCCGCGAAGTCGCGTATATTCACGCTTTCTATCGTCAGCACGCCCTTTTCCGCCGCTCTGCCCAATATGCTTTCGCCGTATACGGCAGCGCACATTTCGGGGAACAGGGTCAGAATATCAATCCGCATTTTCCGCCTCGTCGAAGATCCCTTTGATCGGGCGAACCGTCACGCGGCCCGCCGCCACGTCCACCTCGCCGAGAAACGCGGCGACCGCGGGGAAGAGATACTCTCTTCCGTCCTTTTCCACGTGCCACACGTCGTTCGCGCCGGTCGGCGTCACGGCGGTGATCACGCCGTACGGGGCGCCGGTGTCCGCGTCGAACACGCTGCAGCCGCAAAGCTCGTCTACGAAATAAAAGCCCTCCGGCAGACGCGCGTCCGCGCGGCGCATATACAGAACGGTATTCCGCATCGCCTGCGCCTTTTCCATCGTGTCGACGCCCTCAAGCGTCACGAGCACGACGTTTCCGTGCACACGCGCGGAAACGACCTTCACGGAACGTTCTCCGCGGGGGTCGTAATAAAGCGTTTTAAACTGTTTCAGAAACGCGGGGCTGTCGCTCCACGGCTGCACGCGCATTTCTCCGCGCACGCCGTGCGTACCGACGATCTGCCCGACGGAAAGGTAGTCTTTCAGCATTTGATTCGGTTCAGTCTGAACTTGATTTTTTCAGCATATAGCGCAATTTGCGGATATCCGGGATCGGATATCGTTTTGAAACCGCAGATCAAATCACAAAATGAACGCAGCGATTGCGGAGCGAACCTGCCATTGCAGATAAACAGGCGCGAGCCGCGAAATCCGATACCCGATATCCGAAATACAGATTTGCCGCTCTGCGGCAAATCTGTATTTAATCGATCTCCACCTGGATCTTCTGACCGTTTCGCAGCGCGGTCGCCTTCATAATCGTTCGGATCGATTTTGCGATCTTTCCCTGCTTGCCGATGACTCTGCCCATATCGTCCTGCGAGACGTGAAGATGATAGACGCTGACGCCTTCTTCATCGGGCGCATCGACAACCACGCTGACGTTCTCGGGATCCTTGACGAGTCCCTTTGCCAGCGCCGCAAGCAATTCCTGCATAACGCTTTACCTCCGGTCTTATTCGGTAACGCCGCTCTTTTTGAGCAGATCCTTGACCGTATCGGTAGGCTGCGCGCCGACGGAGAGCCAATGCTTCGCTCTGTCGCTGTCGATGCTGATTTTCGCGGGCTCGGTGGTGGGATCGTAATAACCGAGTTCCTCGATGAATCTGCCGTCGCGCGGATAACGGGAATCCGCCACGACTACACGGTAGAACGGAGCCTTCTTCGCGCCCATACGGCGAAGACGAATTTTGACTGCCATTTTGATTTCCTCCAAAATATAGATTTTTTTATTGATTAAAACGCGCGGAAAACTGCGCATCTTAACGGAAGTAAAACAACGACGCCCTTACATTCCGGGGAAGCCGCCCATGCCGCCCGCGCCCGGGAAGCCGCCCATGCGGCGCATTTTTTTGCGGGAACCCTTGCTGTTCATCATCTTGAACATTTTCTGCATCTCTCTGTATTGCGAAAGAAGCCGGTTGACGTCCTCCACCTGCATGCCGCAGCCCGCGGCGATGCGGCGCTTGCGCGAGGCGTTGAGAATCTCCGGTTTCGCGCGTTCGCCCGGCGTCATCGAGCGGATGATCGCCTCGGTTTTTACGAGAGCGCGCTCGTCGATATCCGCGTCCTTGATTTTGTTGCCGAGGCCGGGGATCATGCCGAGAATATCCTTCATCGAGCCGAGCTTGCGCACCTCCTGCATCTGCGAGAGCAAATCGTTGAGGTCGAATTTGTTCCTGCGCAGCCGCTCCTCGAGCTCCGCCGCCTTTTTCTCGTCGAGAGACTGCTCCGCCTTCTCGATCAGAGAGAGCATGTCGCCCATGCCGAGGATACGCGAGGCCATGCGGTCGGGATAAAACACGTCGAGGTCCGTGAGCTTTTCGCCGACGCCGACGAACTTGATGGGTTTGCCGGTGACCGCGCGGGCTGAGAGCGCCGCGCCGCCTCTGGTATCGCCGTCGAGCTTCGTCAGGATCAGGCCGTCCACGCCGAGCGCCTCGTTGAAGGTCGCCGCGACGTTGACCGCGTCCTGACCGGTCATGGAGTCGATCACAAGAAGGATCTCGTGGGGATGGACCTCCGCCTTGATATTTTTCAGCTCCTGCATGAGCTGCTCGTCAATATGCAGACGGCCGGCGGTATCGATAATAAGATAATCATAACCCTTGTCCTTGCAGACCTTGACGGCTTCTTTCGCAATGACGACGGGGTTCGTCGTACCCATCTCAAAAACGGGCGTATCGACCTGCGAACCCACGACCTGAAGCTGTTTGATCGCGGCGGGGCGGTAGATATCGCACGCCGCCATCATCGGGCGGTGCCCCTCGTTTTTCAGCTTCAGCGCGAGCTTTGCGCAGTGGGTCGTTTTACCGGCGCCCTGCAGACCGCACATCATCACGATCGTCGGCGGATGCGCCGCGTAGGCAAGACGCGACTGCGTGCCGCCCATCAGCGCCGTCAGCTCCTCGTTGACGATTTTAATGACCATCTGCGCGGGCGTGAGACTTTCCATCACCTTCGCGCCGATCGCCTTTTCGGTCACGGAATTGGTAAAATCCTTTGCGACCTTGTAGCTGACGTCCGCCTCCAACAGCGCGAGGCGCACGGTGCGCATCGCTTCCTTGACGTCCGCCTCGGAAAGGCTGCCCTTGCTTTTTAACTTTTTAAAGGTATCTTCCAGACGTTCGGATAAGCCTTCAAATGCCATAATATACGCCTTTCTGTTTTTCAGTCAGCTTAAATTCCTGATTTCCGCCGCCGTCTCGCGGATCGTCCGCGCCGTTTCGGCAACGTCCGCCCCGTCTGCGCACAATGCGTCCGCAAGCCGTTCGATCCGGTCCGCTTTCTCGGAAACGAGCCGAAAACGCCGCACCAGACCGAGCTTTTCTTCATATGCGCGAAGCTGTCGCTCGCCCTTGTTCAGCGTATCGTATACGCCCTGCCGCGTCAGCCCCTCGTTCTCCGCTATCTCGGAGAGAGAGAGATCGCCGTTATAATAATACTCAAAAAAAGCGCGGCGCTTCGCGGTGAGCAGGTCGCCGTAGAAATCAAAAAGAAGCGCGACGTCATAGTTTTTCGCCATTCTCTCACCGCCTGCGTGCAAAGCTTTTTATCTTTACAGGGGGACATTATACAGGATAACGACGCGGTTGTCAAGAGTTTTTTTCAATCCGGCGCTCCGCCCGGAGAATCATTCCGCGCTCCGCATGAAAAAAAGCCGAGGCATGCGCCTCGGCTTTCCTGCTTTTCAAATCAGATATCGCCGAAGTCCATCGAGGGGATCTCGGGATCTTCGGGAGCAATCACAACGCCGCCCGGCTCGGTGGGATTATCGCTCGGGAGCGTGGGGTCTGTCGGCAGAGTGGGATCCGTCGGCAGAGTGGGGTCTGTCGGCAGAGTGGGATCCGTCGGCAGAGTGGGGTCTGTCGGCAGAGTGGGGTCTGTCGGCAGCGTGGGCTGCGTGGGAGCTTCGGTTGTCTCGGAGGGAACCTCGGAGGAGGAGGGCTCTCCGGTGGTGGACTCGCCTGCGTCTTCAACCTCGATCAGATCGTCCATCTTGCCCGCCATACGCAGGGTAAGACGCGCATCTTTCGCATTGACCTTCGTATTGCTGTCAACGTCGCTGAGTCTCAACGCCTCCGGGTCGGTGATTTCTTCAAGCTTGGCGGCATGTCTGAGGATAATACGCGCGTCCTTCGCCTGAACCTTACCGTTCCCGTCGGCGTCGCCGAGATAAGCGGCGGATGCCAGAATCACGGAAGCAACCATAACGGCCGCGATAATAACCGCAAGAAGCGAAACCAATTTAATCTTTTTCATTTTCAGACCTCCTGAACAGATTGGGAATAAAAATATTCACGTTGTAAGTATAGCACACAAGGGAATAGAATTTCAATAGAATTTTGATAAAAATTACAAGAAATTTTTCACAGAGTCCGTTCCTTCAGCTCACAGGTCCATTCGCAAGTGCCGCCGCAGCTCCGGCGCAGGGTGTTTTTGTCGCCCGCACGGAAATCGTCCGCCGGTCTGCCGTTCGGCGGGAACAAGATAAATTCTGATTTAGCTTCGCTAAATCAGAATTTATCAACGCATCGTCACGACCGTGACGCCGTCCTCGCCCTCGCCGAAGGAGCCGAGGCGAAAGCTTTTGACCGCGCGGTTCCCCTTCAGATATTTCTGCACCGCGGCGCGCAGCACGCCCGTGCCCTTGCCGTGGATGACCGTGACCTCGCCGAGCTTCGCCATCACCGCCGCGTCCATGAACCGGTCGAGGGCGAGCAGCGCCTCGTCGGCATTCATTCCCCGCAGATCGCAGCGGTCGGAGGTCTTGACGAAGGCGCGGCTCTCCCCGGTCGATTTGAACACGGTCTTCGATTCTTCTTTTTTCTTTTTTTCGAGCAGGCGAAGGTCGGAAAGCTTCACCCGCGTTTTGATGAAGCCGGCGCGCACGCCGACCATGCCCTTCGCGTCGGGAAGCGAGAGGACCTCCGCCTCGCCGCCCATGCCGATCACGCGGACGGTATCGCCGACCTTCAGCGGACGCGGCAGGACGTAATCCTCGTCCTCGACCGCGGGCGTCTCCACGGGATCCGCGGTCTCGTCCAGCGCGGACATCTTCCGGCGCATGATGCGCTTCGCCTCGGCGGCGAGCTCGCCGACGTTTTTCTTTTCCGCCAACTCTTTGCGCAGGGCATTGATCTCGTCGTTCAGCGCGGCGGCTTCGCGGCGCGTTTTTTCCACAATCCTGCGCGCCTCGCCCCGGGCGTTCTCGATCTCGCGCTCGGCGTCCTTTTTTGCCTTTTCACGGGTCTGCTCCGCTTTCTCGGCGGCGAGCCTTGCCTCGCGCAGCTTTTCTTCCGCGAGCTGCAGCGCTTTTTCGGTCTCGACACGCTTTTCCTCCAGCGTATCGACGACCCGTTCGAAGCGGGTGTCGTCCTCGCTGACGAGGGCGCGGGCTTTGTCCACGACGGCTTTATCCATACCGAGGCGTTCGGTGATCGCAAAGGCGTTGGAGCGCCCGGGCACGCCGATCAGCAGGCGGTAGGTGGGGCGCAGAGACGCGACGTCGAACTCGCAGGAGCCGTTCTCGACGCCGGGCGTTTCGACCGCATAGGCCTTCAGCTCCGCGTAATGGGTGGTCGCCGCGACGCGGCAGCCCTGCGTCCGCAGCGTTTCGAGCACGGAGATCGCAAGCGCCGCGCCTTCCACGGGGTCGGTCCCCGCGCCGAGCTCGTCGATCAGCACCAGAGAGCCGTCCCCCGCGTTTTTGAGGATATCGACGATGTTCACCATATGCGACGAAAAGGTGGAGAGCGACTGCTCGATGCTCTGCTCGTCGCCGATATCCGCGAATACGTCTTTGTAAATACAGACGCGGCTGCCCTCCGAGGCGGGGATCATCAGCCCGCAAGCCGCCATCAGGGAAAGAAGCCCCACGGTCTTGAGGGCGACCGTCTTGCCGCCGGTATTCGGGCCCGTGATCACGAGCGTATCGAACCGCTCGCCGAGGTAAATATCCACCGGAACGACGGTATCCTTATTGAGAAGCGGATGCCGTGCGCGTTTGAGGTCGGTGATCCCCTCGTCGTTCAGCGACGGGCAGGCGGCGTTCAGCGCGTAGGCGAACCGCGCCTTCGCGAAATCAAGATCCAGCTCCACGGCGCAGCGGTAGGACGCTCTGATCGACTCGCCCTGCATCCCCGTCTCTGCGGAAAGCGCCGCGAGGATGCGCTCGATCTCGTCGCGCTCTTTGCTTTCAAGCACCTTGATCTCGTTGTTCGCTTCGACCACGGCGGCGGGCTCGATGAATACCGTCGCGCCGCTGCCGGAGGTATCGTGCACGAGACCGCCGATCTCGCTTCTGTATTCGCTCTTGACGGGCACGACGAAGCGCCCGTTGCGCTGCGTCACGATCGCTTCCTGCAGGAATTTGCGGTAAGTCTCGGAGCGGATCATTTTATCAAGCCGCTCCCGGATCGAGGAGGAAGCTTTCCTGATCTTGCGGCGGATCGACGCCAGTTCAGACGAGGCGTTGTCGGACATTTCCTCATCGGAAAGAATCGAAGATGTGATTTTTTCCTCCAGGAAACGGTTCGGCACAAGTCCGTTGAAGCAGTCGTCCAGCGTCGTTTCGACGCTGACCTGCCGCGCGTGCCACTCGTTTATGCCGCGGATCACGCGAAGGACCTCGGAAATATCCAGCAGCTCCCGCATCGTCAGGATACCGCCTGCGGCGGCTCTCGCGAGGGCGTTGTCGATATTGCGCAGGCCGCCGAACGCGGGCCCGCCGAATTTGGCAAGAAGCATATGCGCGTCGTCGGTGCGGCGCAGCAGTTTTTCCGCGGTGAACAGGTCCGGCGCGGGCGTGATGCGCAGCGCCTCCTCCCCGCTGTCCGGGCAGGAGGTGTATTCCTTCAGCCGCTCGAGGATCTTATCCAGCTCGAGGGCTTTGTGGTGTCGGGTGAGTTGGGGCATAGTTTGCTCCTTATTTTCGGTAGTGTTTTTTTGATTTGTCGGGGTCTTTTGTTCACGGATATCGGGGATCGGGGATCGGATATCGTGCCCGAACGGCGGCTGGAATTATAAAATGGACTCCGCGATATCGGAGAAGAGCATGGATCGTCGATTACACAAGCACGATCCGCGAAATCCGAGACCCGATATCCGAAATTCCGAATTGCGAGCAGCTTTGC
>JAFRTA010000097.1 GCA_017427315.1 Clostridia bacterium | reverse complement strand
GTCAAAAACATCACGGAAAATCTCGTTCAGCTTCTCAAAAATTTCCTTTTTTGTCATAGTCTTATACTCCTTCTACTTCAATAACGTGGTTTTTGTTTATGTATCCGGCGTCAAGATTGAATTCCCAGACGCTGTTTCCGATTTCGTCCTCGGTGAGTTTTGTAAAGCCCTGCTTTGCGTAAAAGTCTTTCACCATTGCGTTTTTTGCTGTGGGGTAGTAATAGCCGAAAATTTTTGTTTTTCCCAATGCGGCTGCTCTTTTTGCAAGCTCGTCCATCATTGCGAATTCCATATCGCGCTTGAGGACCCGGCAGCTCATAAGCCAAAGTATGATATCTATGGCCTTCTCCTCTCTGCTGCTGTTTTCTGCGATCACTATGCTGACCACACCGTTGTCGCCGAAGCAGTCCTCCAGTTTTCCGTACAGAGTTATAACGGAGGGATCGCTCGCGGCAAGCTCGATTTCCTCCTGCGTGTAGCGGCGTGTCGTCAAATTGAATTGATTGCTTTTATTGGTGAGCTGCGCGATTCTTGCCATATATATGGGCTCAAAGGGTCGTATCTGTGCGGTCATCCGGAGAGAGATAAGATAATCCTCATAGTTTTCAAACGAATTGAGAAGCTGAGCGCGGGAGGCGTTTTCTTTGTACATCTCATTGCGTTTCAGATCGTCTGCGGAGAAGGTCGTCACCTCAAAATATCCGGCGTGGTCGATCGCCCGGATATACTGCTCCGGGCGAAGAAGCTCCGGAACGGCTGCGCCGGGGACCTGGCGGCGGATGATCTCGCGCTCAGCCGGGTTGTCATCGACAAATACAAAGGATTCCGGCAGAAGCGACAACTCTTCAGCCATATGAACGAGATTTACGCTTTTTGGTTCCCAATTTGCTTTTATGGATATGAAATCATCCGGATGCAGCAGCATTTGCGGGTGCTTGAGTCCTGCCATTGCATTTTCTTTTTCATTTTTAGATATGATATTCAACAGGATCCCTTGTCTTTGCAATGACTTGAGGTACTGCTGAAACTCAGAGAAAACCTGTCCCATAGAGGTCTCCTGTCCGAGGATCAGCCCCTCCGGCCCGTCGTCTCCGACGATCCCGCCCCAAAGCGTATTGTCAAGGTCGAGAGCAAGGGCTTTTTTGTTTTTTCCGAATATGGATTTTATGATGTTTGATACGTTGAACGCAAGAACAGGGATAGCGTCAAGCGCAAGGGCATACTTGTACATATGCCAGCAAAACGGATCCGCCCAGCGTTCAAGACCGTAGTCTGCCGACTGATAATTAATATCATTGATGTAGAATTGTTCGTGAGAATTTGCGTAATCATTGAAAAGGGCGTTCAATCGTGTGACAAAGTTTACTCTGCCGCGGGGATCGGAAGCGTCTTTATTCCCCATCAGTCGGTAAAACGGGTACTCGAAATTGTTCTGAATGATTGGGCAGCGGTAGTCTTGGATCAACTTATCCCACATTGCGGAAAAATGACCGTACTGTCGGGAGAGCATTGCCTCGATTTCGTCTTTTGACGAAGAAGGCGACGGAAATTCCGTGATATTTCGCATCGATGTATGTATGAAAATAACATCCGGCTGCAGCATCCTCAGAGTTTCATTTCCGAACATGGTGTCCTGCCAGTATTGCGCGTATTCAGATTCAAAGAAAACAGGCCTGATCCCCTGATCTAAAAGAAACAGTTCGAGCGTTTCCATTATGTCATGCGTAGTTGAACCTCCGAGGATCGCGATGCGTTTTTCTGTCAGCCCCTCGCGATTCATAAGCTCTTTGAGGATTGCCTTGCGTTTACGCTTCAGTTTGGCTGCGTCAAAAGGATATTTCAATAAATCCTCCATTTTCTCTTCCTCTTTCCTCTCTTATTTAAGATATCAAATGTAGACGGTATCTATTGCATACATTATATAATGCAATAATCTATTTGTCAAGTGAAAAAATATCTTATTATTGAATTAGATATTTTTTTCGGAGGTTGATAATATGGTTACGCTGCGCGCATTGGAGCTTTTAGAGAAGAATAATAAAACAAAATACTGGCTTTATAAGCAATTGGGAATGAGCTACCAGAATTTTTCCAAAATGATCAATAATGAAACAAAATCCATCCGATATGAAAATATCGGCATCATGTGCGAGCTGTTTCACTGCACGCCGAACGATCTGTTTGAAATAACGGATGATTGAAATCATGCGGCCGCGGATCTTTGACAACGTTTTCAAGGTTCAGGACGGGATGCGTTTTTATTTCGTGTTGAGTCTGAAAATTAGAAATGAAAGATATTGCATTCTTTCCCGTTATCATTTATAATAAGTGAAAAGACTGCGCTTGATGGGGGGATCGTTTATGCCCGCTCAATATTCCGTTTCGCTCGCGAAGACGATCCGCGAGCAGGGACTTGAATCTTTATATATGCCCCGCGACCCGGGGGAGCTTTATATCACGTCGAAAGAGGTCAACCGTCCCGGGCTTCTCTTTGCGGGGTACGACGGGTATTTCAATCCCGACCGTCCTCAGTTCATCGGTCTTGCGGAGAAGGGCTATTTCGACTCCGTAACGGATGAGGAACGGGACGCGAAGATCAATCATTTCATGTCGAAAAAGCCCTGCGTCGTCATCATCACGCGCGGGCTTGAGCCGATCGGGAACCTGCTTGAAAAAGCGCGCGAATACGGCGTGCCGCTGCTGCGGACGCAAAACAGCACCTCCGACGCGATGGCGAGCATGATCTCCTTCCTCGGCGTGCAGCTCGCGGAGCGCATCACCCGCCACGGGGTACTGGTCGAGGTCGCGGGCGAGGGCGTGCTGATCCTCGGCTCGAGCGGCGTCGGCAAAAGCGAGACGGCGGTGGAGCTCGTCAAACGCGGGCACCGGCTGATCGCGGACGACGCGGTGGAGATCCGAAAAGTTTCCGCAAAGAGCTTGGTGGGCAGCGCGCCGGAGAATATCCGGCATTTCGTGGAGCTGCGCGGCGTGGGTATCGTGAACGTGATCCGCACCTTCGGTACGGCTGCGGTCAAAATGACCGAGAAGATCGATATGGTGATCCAGCTCGAGCCGTGGGACCCTTCCGCCGTATACGACCGGCTCGGGCTCGACGAGGATTTTGTCGATATCATGGGCGTGAGGGTCCCCGCGACGATCGTTCCGGTCAAGCCCGGGCGGAACCTTGCGATCATCATCGAGGTCGCCGCGGTCAGCAACCGTCAGAAACGCATGGGCTATAACGCCGCGCAGGAGCTGATGGGCAATCTCGGCATGGGCGATTTTCAGCCCGACGCGCGGGAGCTGGATATCTGGAAAGGGTAACGTCAGTTCGGAGTTCGGAGAGCGGAGATGTACTGCGCTGCGCGCAGGAAGACGAAAGACTAAAAGACCAAAGACCAAAGACTAAAGACCAAAGACCAAAGACCAAAGACCAAAGACCATAGAATGAGGCACTGACTGCAGTTTAGATCTCCAGTCTTTAGTCTCCAGTCTCCAGTCTAAAGACCAAAGACCAAAGGATAAGGCACTGACTGAAATTCAGATCTCAAGTCTATAGTCTCTAGTCTCAAGTCTGAAATAGAATATCATAACTTACGGAGGTAAAATATGTACAGAATCGGCGTTGATCTCGGCGGAACCAACATCGTCGCGGGGATCGTAGATGAAAACAACAATATCGTCGCCAAGGCGGAAACGCCTACGAATACGCCGCGCCCCGCGGAAGCGATCTTCGACGATATCGCGAAAGTCAGCTTCGAGGCGCTTGAAAAAGCCGGTGCGACGCCGGACGACGTGATCTCGGTCGGCGTCGGCACGCCCGGTTCCGTGAATAAGGATAACGGCAATATCGAGTTTGCCAATAATCTCGGCTTCGACAACGTCCCCGCGAAGGAGATGCTCGAGGCGCGTCTGCACAAAAATGTGTATCTCGACAACGACGCGAACTGCGCGGCGCTCGGCGAGGCAGTCGCGGGCTGCGGCAACGGCGTGAAGGATTTCGTGGCGATCACGCTCGGCACGGGCGTGGGCAGCGGCATCATTGTCGGCGGCAAGCTTGTCGTGGGCAAGAACTTCGCGGCGGGCGAGATGGGGCATCACGTCATTGTGTTCGGCGGTATCCCCTGCAACTGCGGCAGACGCGGCTGCTGGGAAAAATACGCCTCCGCGACTGCGCTGATCTCACAGACGAAGGAAGCGATGGCGCGGGATAAGGATACGCTGATGTGGCAGCTCGTCGGCGGCGATATCGACAAGGTCAACGGCAGAACGGCGTTCGACGGCGAGCGTCAGGGCGACGCGACCGCAAAGAAGGTCGTCGAACAGTATATCGCCTACGTCGCCTGCGGCGTCGCGAATATCGTCAATACCTTCCAGCCGGAGATCGTCTGCGTCGGCGGCGGCATCGCCAACGAGGGAGAAAACCTGCTCGCGCGGGTTCGGGCGATCGTCGAGGGCGACCGATACAGCAAGCACGCGAAAGTGCAGACGAAGATCCTCAAAGCTCAGCTCGGCAACAACGCCGGCGTGATCGGCGCCGCGCTGCTCGACGAATAATCCGTGCGCTGAAATGCGTATGCTGTCACGGAGGGATCTGTTTGACTGATCTTGAAAAATACGTCGGGCTGCTTCGGCGGCTCGGCTGCGAATACAGGACCGACGCGCGCTTCGACGCGCTGACGACTTTTCATATCGGCGGGGCGATCCCGCTGCTGATCGTACCAGACAGCGTGGAAAAGCTGCGGGCGATCCTGCGCGCGTTCCGTGAGGATAACGGGCGGTATTTCATCCTCGGGCGCGGCAGCAACCTGCTTGCGCCGGACGAGGGTGTGGATTATCCCGTGATCCTGCTCTCCGACGGGGAATTTTCCGAAATCGCGATCGACGGCGATACCGTCACCGTCGGCGCCGGAGCCCTGCTCTCGAAACTGTGCGCGGCGGCGCTCGACGCGGGGCTTTCCGGTCTTGAGACAGAATACGGAATTCCCGGAACCGTCGGCGGAGGACTGTTTATGAACGCCGGCGCATACGGCGGCGAGCTTGCCGATACGCTGGAAAGCGTCGTTTCCCTTACGCCGGACGGCGCGCTTCTGTCGCGGAAACGGGAGGAGCTCTCCTTCTCTTACCGTCACAGCAGTTTTGCCGATAACGGCGAAATCGTGGTGCGCGCGACGTTCCGGCTGAAAAAAGCGCCGCGCGGCGAGATCCGCGCCGCGATGGACGATTATATGACCCGGAGAAAAACGAAGCAGCCGCTCAACTTCCCGAGCGCGGGCAGTGTGTTCCGCCGCCCCGAAGGATATTTCGCGGGGAAGCTGATCGAGGACGCCGGGCTGAAGGGCTATGCGGTCGGCGGAGCGCAGGTCAGTGAAAAGCATGCCGGCTTTATCGTCAATCAGGGCGGCGCGACGGCGGAGGACGTAAAGGCTCTGATCGCGCACATACGGAAAACGGTGTTCGAGCGCTTCGGCGTCCGTCTCGAGACGGAGGTCCTTTCGCTCTGATTTGTCGGTTGATGGAACGGTATGTCTTTTTCATTTGATACAAAACTTGAAATGATCGGCATGGAAAAAAAGCCCTGCTGCGCTTTTGCGCAAAGCTGCGGCTTTTTGACGTTCGGCCGGAGCTTCGGATGCGATTCGATCAGCCTGATGACGGATCGGAAGGAGATCGCCGCCGCCTATGCGGACGCGATCCGTTCCTGCAGCGGCGTCCGTCCCGTCACGGTCTGCTCCGAGGCGAAGCGGTATACCGTCAGCGTCCCCTCTTCCGCGGACCGCGTCCGGGTGATGCGGGCGCTCGGTTATGAAGGCGGCGAAATCTCCGTGCGGCTGAATTTTGCGAATATCCGCGAGGAGTGCTGCCGCGCGGCGTTTATCCGCGGCGCGTTTCTCGCTTGCGGTTCCGTGACAGACCCGAATAAAGGGTATCATCTGGAGCTTTCCGTCGGCAGTATGGGGCTGACGAACGATTTTATCAAGCTGTTCGACGCTTACGACGGCAGCGACCCGGAGCTCGGCTTTTCTCTGGTCCCGAACCGTACCCGTCGTTCCGGAATGAACGTGATCTATTTCAACGACAGCACCTCCGTCGAGGATTTTCTTGCCCTGACCGGCGCGCAGAACGCTTCGATGCGGGTGATGAACGCGAAAATGTTCAAAGAGCTGCGCAACAACGTGAACCGCCGTTTCAATTTCGAAACTGCCAATATCGAACGAAGCAGCCGCGCATCCGAGCCGCAGATCAAGGCGATCGAAATCATCGCCGCGAAAGGCGCCATGAACGAGCTTTCGCCGGACCTGCGGCGTCTTGCGGAGCTCCGGGCGGACGAACCCGCGTTGAGCCTGAAGGAACTCGGCGAAATGATGGACCCGCCGCTTTCGCGTACGGCGGTCAATTACCGCCTGAAAAAAATCGTACAATTCGCTTCCTCGCTGAAGTGAATGCATGAAGGGGGGGAGCTCCGTGCTTGCAAAAAAAATAGGGCTTGACGTCGGCACGTATTCGCTGAAGGTCTGCGCCGATTTCAGAGATGCGATCGACGAGATCCCCTGTACTGCGGCGGTCGATACGCTTTCCGGCAGTCTGCTCGGCTACGGAGACGCGGTGCGGTCCATGCGCGGCAGAGCGCCGTATTCCTACCAGATGAAAAGCTTTATCCGTTCCGGCGCGGTCAATGATTTCGGGCTTGCCGTGCGCGTGCTCGGCGACGTGTTCGACCGTATGCTCGGGCAGCGCGTTCTGCGGCCTGCGGTCGTCGCGTGCGTCGGCGTCGGGGCAACGGAGCTTGAAAAGAAAATGCTTCTCGACGTGCTGCACGAAGCGGGAGCTGCGCGGGCTTTTCTGGTCAGCTCGGCGGTCGCGTCGTCGATCGGTTATTACGGCCCGTCTGCGCGCCCCGAGGGAAGAGCGGTGCTTGACGTCGGCGCGGGTGCGGCGGATTTCGCCGTCGTTACGATGAACGGCGTCGCGGCGCGTAAAGCGGTCCCCGCGGCGGGGATCGAAATGACGAAAGCGCTTACGGCGTATCTTTCCGAAGAGCGCGGCGTCGTGCTCGGCGAGGAGGAGACGGAACGGCTGAAAAGGGCGCTTGCCTGCGTTTATCCGCGCGAGCCGGAGCTCGCTTTTGTGGCCGGCGGGAAAAAAGCGAACGGAGAGGCGGTTTCTTTTGAGCTGACGAGCACCGAGGTCTCGAAAGCGCTTCGCGGCTGTTTCGACCGGATCGGCAGGCTCATCATCTCCGTTCTCGAAGAAACGCCCCCGGAACTCGTGGGAGACGTGCGGAAGAACGGCATTCTGCTCACGGGCGGCTGCGCTGTGATCCCCGGGCTTGAAGCGTTCCTGACCCGTTCCGTCGGCGTTTCCGTCACGTGCCCGAGGCAGCCTGCGTACTGCGCGATCCGCGGCGTGAAAAGGCTCCTGCCCGGCTTCAAAGCGCCGCAGGCGGAGCGAACGCTTTACGAAGCATGAGCTTCCCGATAAAAAAAAGAATAGCCCGAAAGCGGTTCGCTGAAAACTGCTTTCGGGCTTTCTGTCTGCCGATACGGCGGCGAAACCGGCCCGCATCGGGAGAAAACGGTTCTATTTTTTTACTGTGACGACGAATCCGTCTTCGTTGTTGCCGGATATGTCGCAGGAACCGAACGCGGGCACGGAAACCGCGGTTTTTCCGTCGGGCGAGGCGGGGACGAAATAGATTCGGTATTCGTCTCCGCGGATCGAGACGCGCAGACATTGCTGCGGATAGAGGAACTGTTTGAGATACGTCTCGTATTCCTCCAGGCACAGGTTGTAATGCGAGATGATATAAGCGTGCGGTTTGCCGATATACCGGTAATGCCAGGGCTCGCCGGCGATGCCGGTGATATCGGTCTTGTTTTCGGGATAACGGTTGATGAATCCGTATTTCCATGCGTTTTCGGAAATGAAAGCGTAATCGTCCTCCCCGGTAAAGGAAATCGTATTCCCTTCTGCGTCCGCGACGGCGATATCCGCGGCAAGGCCGGTGTGGTGCTCGCTGAAGCCCGGCTGCGCGACCCAGCGGATAGCGGCGCCGTAACCGGAGGAGCTGATGCGTTCGTCAAGCAGCCTCTGCTGGTAATCGTAATCCCGATAGGCGCTGATAACCGTCACGTTGTCAAGCCCCGTCTGACGGTAGAAATCCCGGAACATCGCGTTGAACTGGCGGATTGTGATGAGATTCAGGCTGATTTCGTCGTTTTTCGCACGATAGTATTCATTTTTTTCCGACGCGATCGTGTGCTGCTCTTCGCCGAGATCGAAACGGTATGCGTGGGAATTGTTGACGAGGATCATATTTCCCCGGAAAACCTCGTCGCGGTCAAGCTCGACCGTACGGTAAAAAACTTTGGGACCGAACGAAACCGCCCGGACCTTTTCGGTGAAAGCCGCGGGGATCTTGACCGCCGCGGTTATCAGTACGACGGCGAGCAGAAGCAGCAAAAGCAGTTTTTTGCCGTTCCCCGTCCTTCCGGCGCGTCTTTTCATTGTTGCTCTCATTCCTCATCACCAGAGCATATCATACCATTATCGATGTCATTTATTATTCTTGTATAGAATAAATCCTGAAATCTTTCCAAAAAAACTTGACAGTTTTATCCGTATAGGTATAATAAAAAAATAAGAGAGGGGTCTCGTGATGAAAGAGATCGGCAATATTTTTTATAAGGTGCTTGCATATATCATGGTGGTGATTTTACCCGTGACGTCGCTGTTTGCGATGTCGTTCGGCGGCGTTGACAGGATCGACGTGAAACAGCAGGACGTGCGTTTTTCCGTCGCGGCGATCAGCGACACGCATATCAAGGATTCGTTTGTCCGCACGCTGATTTTCGACGCCGGGATGCGCGATGTTTCCCGAAGCGTCAGACCGGATCTTCTTCTGGTCGCGGGCGACTGCACGGATAACGGCAACGAAGAGAATTGGGAAGCGTTCAAAAAATCCATGGATAAGACGGACGTGCCGAATAAGCTCGTGACGATGGGAAACCACGATACGTGGACGAGCTACGACACTCCCCACGATTACGTTCCCGCGCTTGAGAATTTCATCCGGTACGGCGGCGCGATCATGCAGCGGGAGATCGGCGGCGTGAATTTCGTTTACGACGTCTGCGGATACCGCTTTATCGTTCTCGGCTCCGACGATACCTCCACGTCGGCGACGTTGTCCGACGGGCAGCTTGCATGGGCGGACGAACAGCTTTCCGCAGCGGCGGCGGAATTTGCCGGCAAGCCCATTTTCGTCGTTCTGCATCAGCCGATGAATTTTACCCATGCGGTGGGAGACAACGAACACGGCAGCGGCATCAACGGCGACGCGAGCGAAAAGCTGATGCGGATCATGGACCGGTACGAAAACGTCTTTTTCTTCAGCGGTCACCAGCATTACGGGCTTTCGGGCGAAAAGCAGCCGAATCTGATGATCAAAGGTTTTGAAACGATCGAGCAGGTTGGCGAAAATATCACGAGCGTCAATCTGCCCTCTTACGAATACGGCAGTTACGTCACGGGCGGCGAGCCGCATATCGGGCAGGGGCTCATGATGTACGTTTTCGACGATTCCGTCCGTTTCCTCGGCAGAAACTTTGCTTTGGGAGCATGGATCACGTCCTTCGACGTTACCGTCCCGTTAAAGTGAATCAAGGAGTGTATTGATTTTGACGACACGAGAAGAAAGAGCAAAACAGAGAGAACAGAAACGCAGGCGCAATAAGTTTATCGTTTTTCTTGTCGTCACGATTATTCTTGCCGCAGCGGTTCTTGTCCTGCTGACCGTCGTGCTGAAAAAAATCACGCCCGAAGAGCTCGGGACGACGGACTATACCGTGGAAACGACGATTTCAGACGCGGAGGATCTGCAGAACGCCTATACCGCCGCTGCGGGCGTGCTGGGCGATTTCATACGGTCAAAGACCGGTCTTGAGGAACAGGTGCGGTCGGAGCTGGGGGACGCATACAGCTCCAATATCGTCATCTTTATATCCGTCAGCGACGGCAAAGAGGCAGCGCACGTCGTCTGCGGCAGCGGCGAGACGCTTGACGGCGCCTGGAACGCCGCAAATACCGCGGCGGCGCAGACGGTCGTGGAAAAACACTGCGAAACGAAATACGTCAAAGCGGATATCGTAAACCACATCGAACGTATTTACGCTTCTTCGCTGAAGGACGCCGTGACGGATCAGGCGGGGATCTACGGCGAGTATTTCCGCCGCGGCGTTTCGTTTGACCCGATGTTCAACGCGGCGTTGACCGAGGCGGAGATCAACTCCAACGAGCTGATCGATTACGACAATACCATGGATCTTGTGCTTGACCGGGTGAATATCTATCTCGGCAGACGGGGAATCGATCCTCTTTCCGCCCTGCCGGAGAATCTTTATCTGTTCACCTGCCGCGGTTTTATGAAGGATGCAGAGGGCTGCAGCGAGCTCGGATACGAGCAGGATAAGGCTTACGGCAGACGCGTGGTCAGCGTCGTGGATAAAACCGTCGTCGAAAACTGCGCCGGCTCCGTTGCGAATTATATGCTCGATTCCGTCGGCGCCGACGGGAAATTCGTTTACGGCAGTTATCCCGTGATCGGTCTCGCGATCGAGACTTACAGCGCGGAATACCACGCGCTCGCGCTTTCCGCTGCGTCAAAATACGCGCTGCGGCTCGATTCCGCCGGCTTGTCCGCCGAAAAGCTGTCGGCAGCGGCCGGATGGCTTCGCGGCTGTATCAAGGAGAAAGACGCCGAAACGGCATTTATTCTCGATCCGGTAAGCAATACGGTCACGGCCGGCGCGCAGAGCCGCGTGATTTCCGCTTTCTGTGATTATGTGCTTACAAGCGGCGATCTTGCTTATACCGCAGACGCCGAAAAGCTTGCCGCGGGGCTTTTGTCGATGATCCGCGAAAACGGGACCGTCGAGGATGAGCTGCTCGCCGATTTTGTGCCCGCGCCCGATCGGGAACACCGTCCCGCAAACGATGCAGCCGCGGCGCTCGCGCTGACGAATCTTTACGCTCTGACGGGGAACCAGACGTATTTCGACGCGGCGAAAACCGTTTCGACGATGATGGCCCGGCAGGATTACGCGCAGTATGCGGATCCCGTCGTCAGCGAGGCGATGGATGCGGTCACGATCTACGCGAAAGATACCGCGTATTACGATCTTGCGCTCAAAAACTATACGGTCAACGCGAAGGCGCTGTCGAGCCGTGTGATCTCCGACCCGGGCTTTACCCGTCTTCTGACCGCGTCGTTCAACGTGTATAAACGGATGCAGAGCGAGGCGCTTTCGTCCGAAGCGTTCGGCGCGCTGGATTACAACGCTCTGATCAATACCTGCGTCGAGCGGGCGAACGATCTGCTGAACGGTTTCACCTATCCCGAATTTGCGGTCTATTTCAAAGCGCCGGATTCCTATATCGGTTCGTTCTTCGTCCGGCAGGACGGTTTCCGGATCCGAATCGACGATATGGCTTCGTTCGTCTCCGCGTACCTTGCGTACGCCGAGGATTATACGGCAGTCAATGCGGACGTGTTCGAGGCGAAGGAGCGGGAGGCGGCTTCGCGTCTCGCGGCGGAATCCACAGAACCGCAGAGCGAGCAGCCCGTAGGCTGACGCAGACAAAAAAACGCTTTCAGTCCGCGAGATTCTATGGAATCTGAACAAACTCAAAAAAAATAAAAAAAACTGTTGACAAGCCCGGACCGCTGTGCTATAATCATGTTCGTTGTGAGGGCAAAAACTTCACAAGTCGGTGTCTATATCGCTGAGGTCCCACCCGTTCCCATCCCGAACACGGTAGTTAAG
>JAFRTA010000015.1 GCA_017427315.1 Clostridia bacterium | reverse complement strand
GGATTTCATTTCGGTATCGTCGCCGCGGGCGCATGTGAACGTCACGGCCGCTTTATAATCGTCCGTCCAGCTCCATACGGGCGCGCCGTTCCGGCATTTGGATTTACGGCCGATTTATGGGGCTTCAGAACGCAAAATCACAGGCGACGGAGGCGGACCGCACCTCGTGCATGTGTTTTTTGACCGGCAGGTGGACCGGATGCGTCTGGTACGCCTGAAAGGCCTCCATGCTGTCGAAAACGGTGATCAGCGCGAGATCGTACGAACGCTCGCTGTGCAGGATATCCTGCCCCGCCTGAAGATCGAGCATCCCCTCGATCTTTCCCTTCATTCCGTAAAACGCTTCCACAAGCTGCGGCAGCTCGTGTTTGTATTCGTCTTTGATTTTGAACAGTACGATATGTCTTATCATTCGGTTTGCGCCTTCCTTTCTTCAAGCATCTCGGCGGCGAGGTGCGCCGCGTCCCGTATGATTGCCGCGCAAGGCCGCCTTTTGTAAAACGCCGGCGTGCGGGGCTCCGGCGCGCCGCCTTCGGTCACGGGCACGTCCTTCAGCAGTTCCCTGCAGATGATGGAGCCGTGCGCTTCTCTGAACCGGCGCGCGAATTCCTGCACCAGCAGGTAGTGCGCCTTTTTCGCTTCGGGATCGTCAGGGTCGTCGTACCCGGCGCATGCGCCCAGCACAAGCAGCGCGCCGCTCACGGCGCCGCACACCTCGCGCAGGCGGCCCATGCCGCCGCCGAAGGAGCTGCTCAGGCGCGCGCCCTGCGCGCGGGGAATGCCGGTTTGTTCTTCAAAAGCGCAGAATACCGATTGCGCGCAGTTGTACCCCGCGTAAAACAGCTCCTCCGCGCGCGGCGTGTCGTCTGCCATATGGATGTTTCCTTTCGTCCGCTGTAAAAAAGTCCCGCAAAACCTTTTGCGGGACGGGATTGATTGCCGAGAATCAGAATCTGCCTTCTTTTGCGGCTTCTTCCACCGAAACGGCGACCGAAACGGTCATGCCCACCATCGGGTTGTTGCCCGCGCCGATCAGGCCCATCATTTCCACGTGCGCGGGAACGGAAGAGGAGCCCGCGAACTGCGCGTCGGAATGCATTCTGCCCATCGTATCGGTCATACCGTAGGAAGCGGGGCCCGCGGCCATGTTGTCCGGGTGCAGGGTACGGCCCGTGCCGCCGCCGGAAGCCACGGAGAAGTATTTTTTGCCGGCCTCGACGCGCTCTTTCTTGTACGTGCCCGCAACGGGGTGCTGGAAGCGCGTGGGGTTCGTGGAGTTGCCCGTGATGGAAACGTCCACGTTTTCATGCCACATGATCGCAACGCCCTCCTGCACGTCGTTCGCGCCGTAGCAGTGAACGCGGGCTCTGGCGCTCTCGGGATCCTTGGAGTAGCACTTGCGGAAGACTTCCTTCAGCTCGCCGGTGAAATAGTCGTATTCGGTCTCGATATAGGTGAAGCCGTTGATGCGGGAGATGACCTGCGCCGCGTCCTTGCCCAGGCCGTTCAGGATGACGCGCAGGGGCTTCTGACGGACTTTATTCGCCTTGTCGGCGATGCCGATGGCGCCTTCCGCGGCGGCGAAGGACTCGTGGCCCGCGAGGAACGCGAAGCACTCGGTGTCCTCTTCAAGCAGCATCTTGCCGAGGTTGCCGTGGCCGAGGCCCACCTTGCGGCGGTCTGCGACGGAGCCGGGGATGCAGAAGGACTGAAGGCCCTCGCCGATGGCGGCGGCAGCCTCGGAAGCCTTGCGGCAGCCCTTCTTGATGGCGATGGCGGCGCCCACGGTGTAGGCCCACTTCGCGTTCTCGAAGCAGATGGGCTGGATCTTCTCGATCATGTGATAAACGTCAAGGCCCGCGTCCTTGGTGATCTGCTCGGCCTCCTCGATGGAGCCGATGCCGTACTCGGCGAGCGTCGCGAGGATCTGTTTTTCTCTTCTGTCGTAGGATTCAAATTCGATCATTGTTCTGTCCCTCCCCGTCTTATTCTTTTCTCGGATCGATGAACCGGACCGCGTCGGCGATGCGGCCGTACTGGCCGGAAGCCTTACTCAGCGCGGTGCCCGCGTCGTCGCCGGCCTTGATGAAGTCCATCATCTTGCCGAAGTTCACGAATTTATAGCCGATGATCTCGTCGTTCTCGTCAAGAGCGAGATCGGTGATATAACCCTCGGTCAGTTCGAGATATCTGGGGCCCTTTTCCAGCGTGCCGTAGGTGGTGCCGACCATGGATCTTGCGCCCTTGCCCAGATCCTCGAGGCCCGCGCCGATCTGAAGGCCGCCCTCGGAGAACGCGCTCTGCGTTCTGCCGTAAGCGATCTGCAGGAACAGCTCTCTCATGGCGGTGTTGATCGCGTCGCACACAAGGTCGGTGTTCAGCGCCTCAAGAACCGTCCTGCCGGGCAGGATCTCCGCCGCCATCGCCGCGGAATGGGTCATGCCGGAGCAGCCGATCGTCTCGACGAGGGCCTCCTGGATAACGCCGTCCTTCACGTTGAGCGACAGCTTGCAGCCGCCCTGCTGGGGAGCGCACCAGCCGATGCCGTGGGTGTAACCGGAAATGTCCTTCACGTCGCGGGCCTTGACCCACTTCGCCTCCTCCGGGATCGGAGCGGCGCCGTGCGACACGCCCTGATGGACGGGGCACATCTCTCTGACTTCTTTGGAATAGACCATTTGATTTTCTCTCCTTGTCTGATTATTTTCCCCTGCCGCAGCGCGCCGCGGCGCGGGCGGGAAGGGCTTGTTCGGTTTCCCGGAAGAAACTGAATTTACATTTTATATTCTATATTTTTTCATACGGTTTGTCAAGAAGAAACGCCGTCGGAACGCGCAGTTTTTGCCGGATTTTTTTCCTGTGTTTTCCGACGCGCTCCGTCCGGCGCGTTCCGGTTTTCCGACGGTCGGGATATCGGCGGAGCGAGGGCGAAACACACGCAGACCGGCAATCGGAAAGGCCGCGGGGACGGCTTGACGCTCCGCCCCGCGGCCTCTGTTCCGATTCGTTATTCCGGGAGCCCCGGCTCTTCCGCCGTTTCCCGTTTCCATATCCGTTTCGCAAGCAGCGCCGTCAGGACCGCCGTCGCGCCGACCGCCGCCTCGACCGCAGCCGTCGGCAGATGCAGGCCGTTCAGCAGGACGGCCGCGATCCCGTCCGCGGCGAAGTGGATCAGCACCGCGACCGGATACAGATACACTTTTTTCCGGTTCTTCGCGGCGAACCACACGAGCACGGAAAGCGAGAGCTGCAGCGCGGCGGCGAACACGCGTTCGACAATGCCGACAAGGAACGTATACGGCTCCGTCCGCGCCAGTGTTTCAAGCGTCGGCTGAAGCTGTTCGACCGCCTCGGCGGGCAGCGACGCGGTCATCGCGGAGAGCTGACCGGCATTCATCAGGACCGCCAGCGCGATATTGCCGAACATGGCGACCCCGAGCACCATCGCCGCCTCGAATCCGCCGTGCCCCGCGCCGTACATCAGGGCGTTGATATCTCTGCCCCGATATTTTTTCAGTACGGTACGGAACGCGAGAAAACGTCCCGTCTCTTCAAAGACGCCCGCCGCGAGACCGCCGTACAGCGCGTAAAGCCAGATATTGTTTCTGATCGTCTCGCCGACGGCGGAGCCGAGCACGAGCTGATGCATGAGCGACTCGAGCGTCAGGGCGAATATGAACATTACCGCGCAGCCGACGAGAAACGGCGGGAAATCCGCGCGTTTTTTCAGCCGGAAATACAGAAACAGCGCGACCGGGATCGCGAAGCCCGCGACGCCGGCGAGAGCCATACACACGATGGAAAGGATCGGAACGGTCATGTTCATTTTTCTTCCTCCTTTTCCTCCTCGCGCGCGACCTCGACGCAGAAGCCGTGATGACCGCACGCGGTACAGGTCAGTCTGCGCGTCTTGGGCGTATGCTTCGCGGAGAACGCCTCTTTGAACGCCGGCCGGAACACCGTGTGGCACTGCGGGCAGATATAAGAAACGTGCGTGAAATAATACCGCGAGATCAGGATGCCCCAGAGGATCGCGACGAGCGCCCAGATCACGAACAGCAACCACAAGCCCTTTGTGATCCACAGGATGATCGAAGCCCATTGCAGCGCCGACACCGGCAGCCCGGTGAGCAGCATCGTCAGCCGGATTCTTCTCAGTTTTGCTTTGTTGGACATGGTATAAGCTGCGTCGCCGATGGATTCGACGGAGAACGCCTCGACGCTCTTCAGCTCCCGGCGCAGGGCCCCGAGCTTTTCAAGCTTCTCCCGCCGCTCGCCGATCTCTTCGCGCAGCTCCCGCTCCTGCTGCTCGAGCAGCAGCGAGATCACGCTGCCGGGATCCTCTTCGGCAAGCAGCCGTGAGATCGTGTCGATCGAAAGCCCCAGCTCCCGCAGAAAGCAGATCACGCGCATGCGGCGCAGATCGTCCTCGGAATACAGCCGTCTGCCGCCCTCGGACAGCTCCGACGGCGCGAGGATGCCGCGCCTGTCGTAATACTGCACCGTGCGGACGGTGACGCCGCAGAGCTTCGCAAGCTCCCCCGTCGTGTATTTTGACATCGCTTTTCGCCTCCTTCACGCCGAGTATACCATGTGACGCAGCGTCACGAGCAATACCTGACGCAGGGGGATTTTTTGAAAAATCTCCGTTTTTTACGGATTTTTCCGTTTTTCGGGGTCATCCGATCAGCCGGCGATAATTTTCGGCGATCTGCTCATAAGTATATCCCGAACGCAGCTCGTAAAGGAACCGGCCCGCGTAACCGACCTCCTCCAGCGCGGAGAGGATCGCCTCCCAGTCGTTTTTGCCCTCGAGCGGCAGCCAGTGCTTTTCATCGATGAAATCGTAATCGGACACGTGCAGCGTCACGATTTTTTCGCCGACCGCGCGGATATAATGCGCGTTGTCCTCCGTCAGGCTGTGGTTCGTGTCGAAGACCACCCGCAGCGCGGGGATATCGCGCAGAAAGCGCAGCATCTCGTCCGAGGCGCGGCAAAGGCAGGTGCGCGGCAGATTCTCAAGGCAGAGCGTCACGCCGCTTTCCGCCGCAACGCCGCACAGGCGCCCGATCGTATCGACCGCGGCGTCCAGACGGTCCGCCCGCTCCGTCTCCGGATACGGCTCGCCGGAGGGATGGATCACGGCAAGTCCGATCCCCGCCCCGCCGCAGGCGCGCAGCAGCTCCGACTGCTTCTCGACGACGAACCGGCGCACTTCCGGCTCAAAGGACGCGGGGTCGATCTCGGAAAACGGCGAAAAAGGCAGGTGCAGCGAAGAGATCTCCACCCCGCGCTCCCGCGCGAGGGAAACGATATGCGCCGCTTGATGCGGGAAGTCGAGCGCGTCGTAGAACGGCGCGATATCCCCGGAGGAAAGCTCGATCTGATTGATGCCGACCCGCGCCAGCGCGTCGAGCGTGCGCGCGTTCATCGCGCCGGGCCCGACGGACAGCGCAAGCGGCCAGGATTTCCGATTCGTCATAGTATAAAGTCTCCCCGATTTGATTTTTGATTCTCTCATCACGTGACTTTTCCGAACCGCCGACCGTCGGGCTTCCCGCGCGCGGCTCGGGCGTACCGGATATTCAGGCGACGCCGCACGACCCGGGCGCGCGGTGCTGCCTTAAATCTGCTCTTTCACAAAAACGACCGAGCAGGGGGACGTGGTCACCATCACGCTCTCCTGATGGAAGAACGCGCAGAGGTCCTTCGCGATCTCCGTCACCGTATCGGCGGGAATGTCCATCAGCGTCAGGCACAGCGTGTTTTCCTCGGTATAGCGCCCGTCCTCGTGGAAATATCCGCCGTTGATCCGATGCACCGAAAACGCCACCCGGTAGCCCCGGCAGACGTTTTTGAGGATCGAAACGTATTTTTCCGTATCGAACCGCTGAGCGCCCGTGTCCGCGTCGTTCAGCCCGACATAGATCGTCGTTTGGTTTGTTGCGGGCATGTCGGTTTCCTCCTTTGCGCGCGTGATATGTCCGGCTTCGCCGGACGTTATTTCTGTTTCACCGAAACACTTTATTATACTTCGCCGTCCACGCGCGGACCTTCTGCGGGTCGTATTCCTCCGGCAGCGCCGCCTTGACGCTGCCCAGAGAGGCGACCTTGCCCGCCACGCTCACAAGCGAGGGCATCAGCTTCGGCTTGCGCAGAACGTTCGCTTTCTCCAGGATCTCTTTCGCCGAATATCCGCCGCGCTCGCCCATTTCCTTCGCGGTCATAATATGCTTTTCAAAGAAGAAATCGATATCCGCCGCGGAGAGCGACGAAAGGAAATTCTTCAGGATCAGATCGAAATAATACCGTTCCGCGTCCTTTCTGATGCAGTCGCGGTTATACTGCCACAGGATCCCGACCGAGGAGTCGCCGTCCGCGGCGATCACCGTATCCGCAAGGCGTCTGCCCGAGCCCATGCTCAAACCGATGCCGGAGCCGCTGAGCGGCTCGGTCATGAAGGCGGAATCCCCCACCGCGGCGTAACCGTTCGCGACGAACAACGGCGCGTGGCCGCGCAGCGGGATACGCGCGAAATATCCGCCCCGCAGGAGCTTATCGCCCATATAGGGATATTCCTTTTTGAAATCGTTGACGCTCGCGTCGACCTGCGCCTGCGTCAGGCCGCCGAAACCGCCGACGAGCACGTCCATAAAGTCCTCGCCGGTGATCATCCAGTCCATGCCGGGCTTGCCGCAGTGGAAGAAATAAATGATATACGGCGGGTCGGACGCGCCTTCGCCCGTTTTTTCGAAATAACCGCGCCAGCCGTAGAAAATATCGCTGTTTTTCAGCTCCTTTTCGATCCCGAACCGCGCGGGCAGGGAACGGCGCACCGGAGAATCCATACCCGCCGCGTCCACGACCAAATCGGCGGAAACGGTTTCGGCGCCGTCGTCGGAACGCACGCGCAGCCCCGTCACGCGGTCGCCCTCGACCGCCGCGGCAAGGATCTCACGC
This sequence comes from Clostridia bacterium, assembly GCA_017427315.1. Lineage (GTDB taxonomy): Bacteria > Bacillota > Clostridia > Oscillospirales > Acutalibacteraceae > RGIG2774. Next base: position 32,406 of record JAFRTA010000015.1, on the reverse strand, counting down.
TCAAAGAAAAGCTCGACGCCGTTCTTCTCGGCAAGGGAAAGAAGATATTCGATCAGCACCTTCCGGTCGATCATCGCAAAGGTCGGCTCGACGTCCGGATAAAGCTTGATCTTCTTCGCGGTGCTGAAATACGCCATGCGCTCCGGGGGAAGGAACGTCCCCTCGGGCGGCTCGGGCAGTCCCGCGCCCTCAAACAGCCCGCGCGGCACCGCGTCGTGCCAGTCGTAACCGAGCTCTTCGCGTCTGCGCTTTTCGTAAAGACGGACGCGGTATCCCTCTTTTGCAAACCGGATCGCGGCGACGAGGCCGCCGTGTCCCGCGCCGGCAATCAAAATGTTTTTCATCAACAAGACCTCCGTATGTTTTTTCGCCCTGCGGCGATAACGGTTTCACTGTTTCCGGCGCGCAAACGTTCCGCGGCGGCGGGCCGCGCGCCGTATGCCGAAGCCCACCGCGCCGAACACGCCGTTAAAACCTTCTGCCGCCGCCGGAATAACTGCCGCCCGCGCTCCGGCCGCTCGAATAGCTCGACCCGCCGCGGCTGCCGGAGGAGGACGACGAGGACGAGCTGCTCTCGCTCGGCTTCGACCTTGCCGTGCGGCTCACGGTGCTGTAGAGATAATCGGAGGTCCTGTTCCGGATGATCAGGCTCCCCGGTACGATATACTGCCCCGCGCCGGAGGCTTTTTTCACGGTCATGCCGCGCATCAGACGGCTGCGCAGCCACGTCGCGGCGATCAGGCCGACGCAAACGCCGCAGAGGATGATGAAACCGACGGACCAGACCGTCATCGGCAGACGGCCGTGCTTCAGCAGGAACTCCAGCTGCTTCAGATAATACGCCGTCGTATCGGGCAGACCGTTTCCGTCCGATCTGTTCCGGACGCGCGATTCCAACGGCAGCTCCCCGTAATCCCCGGCGCAGCTTCCTTCAAACAGCAGGCTCGGTTTCAGGTCCCGACCGGGAATGGCATACAGCAGGACCCCGTCCCTGCCGTAACCGTTGTAATACCAGAAATCCCGGGCGTAATCATAAGCGCGCGGCACGGGAGAATCTTCGTCGGTAAAGATAAAAAACTCTTTGCCGTAGGTCTGCGAGAGCTCCCGCAGCTTCGTTTCGTATTCCTCTTTCTGTTCCGGGGAGTACAGTCCCGCGTTGTCGACGACCCGCGGCCCGGAAAGATCCGTATTTTCCGGCGGGAAGCGCCCTTCGCGGTCAAGGTCGATCACGTCCGTCCCCGCGGGGTACCAGGAGGGCAGCTCGCGGTATTTCGAGAACAGGTCCCGGGTGAAATCCGCGTGCTTGAGGAACGCGCCGTAATAATTGCCGCCGCGGATATCCGAATCCACCAGCTCGTCGATCTCGTAGGTCACGTCGTAGGTGAACACGTCCTCGTAGCTGTTGATCGCGATCGTCAGCCAGCAGCGGTCGGTCATGTCAAGGCAGAGGAAGAACACCACCGCGCCGTAACGCTCGCCCACGCCGTAGCCGTTGAAGTGCAGGAAGTCCGAAGCGTATTCCTCCGGCGTCAGGCCGTGCAGCGCGTCCGCGGTCAGGGCGACGTAGCTCACGTTCAGCGATTCGTTCATCTCCCGGATCTTTTCCGCAAGCTCCTTTTCCTGTTTGACGGAGAAGATCTCCGCGTCGTCGACGACGAGCGGCAGCCCCGTCCCGTGGAAATCCGTAAAGCCCTCCGTTTCGAGCGGGTACCAGTAGGGCATGCCGTTCGCGTTGTCCGCCTTTGACGGGAGCGTCGTGTGCTCGGCGGTCCGCGCCGCATCCACCGCGGCGAATACCCGGTCGAAATACGCGTCGAAGACCTCGTAGAACGACATATCGTCGTTATGGCAGTCGTCGCGGAAGGCGTTGACCAGCTCGCCCGCTGTCACGTCGTCGATCAGCTCCGCCGCCGCGCCGTAATAATAAATATCGAAAACGTAGTTCTTCATGTCCAGGAGCAGCAGGATGCCGTCCCGGTTTTCGCCGTAGCCGAATTTGTTGTGCTCATAGAACCAGTCCGCGTATTCCGGCCGCGTCTGGTCGTCCCTCAGCGTGTCGAACACGCAGACCGGGAAGTCCATTTCCAGCTCCTCGGAGCGGCTCTGCGCCTTCCGGTTCAGGAGCTTCTCGTTCTCCTCGCTGACCGCGCCGACGTAGTCGTTGTAGCGGTAATACGTATTATCAAGGGCGCCCGCGGAGAACAGAACGCCGGGCAGCAGGGAGAGAAGCAGAAGCGCCGCGAGAAGGACCGCCGTCGATCGTTTCATATCCCCGCCTCCTTACCGCGCGATCAGATACAACAGGAAACTCACCGCCGCCGCGACAGCGGATGCAAAGCCCCAATAGTATCCGAGTTTTTTCGCCCTGCTGACCGGCAGCTCGCCCACGATCCTGCCGGTCTGCCCGTTCACGGCGAAGCGGTAGCTCTTGCCGCCGTAGTTTACGTTCAGCAGATACACCGGCAGCAGCACATATTTCACACCGGGCGCGTCAAGGCGCAGATCCGACCCTTTGAACGAGACGCTGTTGTAGCCGTCGCCCACGGCGGAGCGCAGATGCGCCGCCGTACAGTCCTCCATCCGTTCGGAGGCGCGGGGCAGACTCTCGTCGGGATCGCTGTCGAAACGGTCCGAGAGGTAACCCGCGAGATATCCGGGGTCAAAAGGTACGACGCCGCTGTAATCAAAAGGCTCAAGAGCACTCATCAGATCGTCGTCCGCCTTTTCGCTGCCGTCCACGGGCACGCCGGAAAAGCGCATCGATCCGCTCACGCGCACAAGATAATGCTTTGTCTCGGTATAGTCGTAATCGCTGTCGGAATAACGGCGCACCGTCGTGCAGTCAAACGCCGCGTCGCCGTCCACGCCCGCGTCGAACAGCCAGAAGGGCACGTATACGCCCTTGATTTTGCTCAGCGTATGGAACGCGGTGAAATCCCGCGGCAGGAGCTTTTTGCCTTTGAAATAGTTTCTGACCGCTTTGACGGCGGCTTTCTGATCCAGAGCGAAGGGGATCACGCCGTTGGGCTGCAGCCCGCCGGAGAGACGGTCGGACAGAACGATCTCGTTGTCGCAATAGGGACAGCTCAGAGAGGCGACGGTTTCGTCGGTCTCCAGCGCGGCCCCGCAGGAGCGGCAGACGTAGACCGGCTTTTCGCTGCGGCGCAGATCCCGCTGAAAGCTCTTTTTGTAATCTCCCCAATCAAAAGGCGCGTCCTTCTTCGTGAAGCGCGAATACTGCTCCAGAAGCTCCGGCGCGAATTTATTCCCGCAGGAGGCGCAGCCGAGCTGCTTCCCGCCCGCGATATACCGCAGCGGCGCGTCGCAGTAGGGGCATTTGTAGGTCACGGTTTGCTGATCGGGCATATGCGTTCCCTCCAATCATTTCGGATGAGAAATGAAAAATGTGAAATGTGAAATGTGAAATGTGGGATGTGAGATGTGAGATGTGTAAACGAACAACAAACAACAAACAACAAGCAACGAGCAACTAACAACTAACAACTGACAACTAACAACAAATCTCATACAACGCGGTATATTTTTTTTCAAGATAATCGAGATAATATTCGACGTTGAGCGGCTCGCCGGTGATCGCGCGGATCCACTCGTCCGGCGTCGTCAGCGAGGCGATGGAGAACACGTGTTCCGTCAGCCAGTCGGCGACCCGGTTCAATTCGCCCTTCGCGACCGCGGCGAACACGTCGAAATCCTTCTGCATCGTCCGCAGGATCTGTGCGCCGTAGGCGTTGCCCAGCGCGTAGGACGGGAAATAGCCGAACATCCCGGTCCAGTGCACGTCCTGCAGGCAGCCCTCCTCGTCGTTCGGCACGTCGACGCCGAGATATTCCTTATATTTCGCGTTCCAAAGGGCGGGGATCCCGTCGACGGTGATCCCGCCGTTGACGAACGCCTTTTCCAGCTCGTAGCGGATCATGATGTGGATGCAGTAGGTCAGCTCGTCCGAATTCATGCGGTTCAGGCTCGGGCGGGCGACGTTCACCGCCTCGTAAAGCTCCCGGTCGGTCACGTCGTCGAAAACGCCGCCGCTCAATTCCCGCAGCTTCGGGCTGACGAAGCGCAGGAACTCCTCGCTTCTGCCGATGATGTTCTCATAGAAGCGGGAGATGCACTCGTGCATCGCGCTGGTCATATTGTCCGCCGCGTGGTTCTCGTACAGCTCCGCCGGCTCGTTCTGCATGAACAGCGCGTGGCCGCCCTCGTGCAGGGTCGAGAAGATATTAGAGATGAAATTTTCCTCATAATAATGCGTCGTCACGCGGATATCGTGCGGTCCGTAGTGATCGGTGAAGGGGTGCTCGGTGGTCATCAGCACCAGCGCGGATTTCCGCAGCCCCTCCAGCTCCAGAAGATACCGCGAGAACGCCTCCTGCCGGGGGATCGGCACCGGACGGGACATGAAATCCTCGCGGATGGGCTTGCCCTCGGCCACGATGCGTTGAACGAGCGGCAGGATGCGCTTTTTCAGCGACGCGAAGAACGCGTCGAGCTGCGCGATCGAGCCGCCCTTTTCATAGTCGTCAAGCAGCGTGTCGTAGACCGTCGCCTTCCGTTCGTCCCGCAGGGAGACCAGCTTGCCGGCGTAGCCGATCAGCGCGGCAAGGGAATCGCGGTAAAGGGAGAAATCCTGCGCCTTTTTCGCCCGAAGCCAGTCGGCGTAGGCTCTGTTCGCCGCCACGTCGATCTCGTAGGCGAGCTTTGCGGGAATATTTTTCTCACGGGCGTAACCGTCGTAGAGATGTTCGACCGCCTTTTTCTGCACCGGCGTCAGACCCTCGCCGTCCGCATACAGCTCGCAAAGCAGCGTCACGTATTTCTTCGCGTGGGTCAGTTTGAAGATCTGTTTGCCGATGATCGCCATATCCTCGCCCGCCTGCTCGAGTCCCTCCTCGGGCGCGCAGCACTCCATATCGAACTGCATCTTGCCCACGCAGCGTTCATAGGCCTCGATCTCGTCCAGCAGCGTGAACAGCTGCTTCCGTTTTTTCTCATTCGTCATGATTCCGGTCCCTTCCTGTCGGCGTTCCGATATTTTTTTCGCTTTATTTATCATAACATACAAAACCGCCCCGCGCAAGACGCGCCGGGAATAATTCCCTCATGCAAAATCAACAAATATCCGCGCCGAATTCCGTCAGCGTTCCGATTGACGCACGGTATCAAAATGTGGTAAAATAAATCTGCAACAGAAAAAAAGGAGGTATCTCTCATGATTTCCGCACCGCTTTCCGCCGTCCCGGTCCACTACGCAAGAAGAAGATTGAGCCTGTCCGTCCGGTTCGGCGTGCTTCTGCTCGTTTTCGGCATTATGATCATGTTCGTCGGCGTCGCGATGGTCGCGGGCAGCCGGGGTGAAAAACCGAAAGAAGCCGTCGAAATGAAGGAGACCCCCTGCGCCTATGTGACGATCCAGAACAATTATCACGTCGACCTGCTCGTGATCGACTATATCGCAACGATGCAGCAGGGCGAGACCGAAAAAGAAGACTATTATCTCGCCTTGTTCTTCGACGGCGAACAGAAGCCGTATTACTGCGCGCTGTGCGCGGATAAAAACACGGCTCTGTACGACGAGCTCCGGGCGTATGTTGCGGATGAAACGCAGAAGATCGGCGACGCGAGATACGACGCGTATTACTCCGTGCGCGCCATTTCCAAGATCGAGAACCTGAAAGAAAAATTTGAAGAGAAAATCGAAAAGTACGACGAAACCATCTCCGGAGAATTCGGAGACATGTCGAAGAGCATTTACTACCTGCAGTATATCTGCGGCGCGGATGAGGACTACAACGCCGTGATGAAGGGCAGACAAACGAAGAGCGCGCTCGGCAATTACGCCGCGATCCTCGTCGGAGCGGCGCTTGTCGTCTGCGGCATCCTGCTGTTTGTAAGAGATAAGAAGAAAAAATCTCTTCCCGACGAAACGCAGACGATGTATCAGTATCCGCAGCAGCCGGGCGATCCGTTTTATCAGCCCGCAGCGCAGCCGCAGCCTTACGCGGCGCCTCCGCAGAACGATCCGTTCTATCAGCCCGCTGCGCAGCCGCAGCAGGGAGAGCTCCCGCAGCAGCCTTACGATCCGACCGCGGGAAACGGTACGCCCGACGGAACGGCCTGATTAGAACAACATCAAAAAAAGAGGGGCAAAAAGCTCCTCTTTTTTTGATGGTTCGTTTCAGAGATATTTCGGCAGAAAATCGCCGTGCGCCTCGATCAGGTCGTCCACCATCCTTTTAATGGTGTCGATATCCAGCTCGCTGCCGGTGTGCGGGTCCATCATCGCCGCCTGATAGATATGCTCCTTTTTGCGGGTGACCGCCGCCTCGATCGCAAGAAGCTGCACGTTGATGTTCGTCATGTTCATCGCCGCGCACTGCACGGGCAGCCGTCCGACGCGGGTGGGATGCACGCCCCGGCCGTCCACAAGGCAGGGCACCTCGACGCAGGCGTCCGCGGGCAGATTTTCGATCAGACCGCCGGTATTCAGCACGTTGCCGCCGATCTTATAGGGCGCGCCGGTCACGACCGCTTCCATGATCCGCGACGCGTATTCGTTGGAACGCTCATGCTCCTTGACGCCGGTCTTGAGGATCTCTTCATATTCCTCCCGCCAGCGGGCGATCTGGTTGACGCAGCGGCGGGGATACTCGTCGAGCGGCACGCCGTATTTCTCAATGCGCTCCGGGTATTTGTCCTTGATGTAGAACATATTGTATTCCGCGTTGTGCTCGCTGGATTCGGTCACGTAATAGCCGAAATGCTTGATATACTCCACGCGCACCTTGTCGCCCTTTTCGGGGTCGGCGAGATAGGCGTCCACGCGGGAACGGATCTCGGGATACAGGTCGTTCCCGTCCTTATCCCGCAGCTCCAGCAGCCACGCCATATGGTTGATGCCCGCGATCAGCTCTTTTCTGCCCTCTAACTTGTCTTTCATATCGAACTCGTTCAGCAGGTTCTCGGAGCAGACCTGCACCGAATGGCAGAGGCCGGCGGTTTTGATTGGCGTATAGCGGAGCATGAAGCCCGTGAGCATCGCCATGGGATTGGTGTAGTTGAGGAACAGCGCGTCCGGACAGACCTCAGCCATATCGTCGGCGAAATCCTTCATCACGGGGATCGTGCGCAGCGCGCGCATGATGCCGCCGATGCCCAGCGTATCGCCGATGGTCTGCCGCAGGCCGTATTTCTTCGGCACCTCGAAATCGATGATCGTGCATGGGTCGTAAAGCCCCACCTGAATGGCGTTGACGACGAAATCCGCGCCGCGCAGCGCGTCCTTGCGGTTTTCGACGCCCGCGTAGCACTCGATCTTTCCGAAACCGCCCTTCGCCGCGCGCATCGCCTCGAGGATCGTCCTGCTCTCCTCCAGCCGCTTCGCGTCGATGTCGTAAAGGGCGAAAACGCTGTCGCGCAGCGCCTCGGCGCACATGCAGTCGCCGATGACGTTGCGGGCGAACACGGTGCTGCCCGCGCCCATAAACGTGATTTTAGCCATAGAAACAACCTCCGGTATCCTGATTCAAATCGGTTTTTCCGCCGGGGTCAGCATCCCATCGGCGGCACGTCGATCGTCACGTCGCCGAGCGGGAAGGTGCAGCACGGGTGGATATACCCGTACTCCTTATCGGCGTACCGTCTGCCGTCCACGCTTTCGGGCACGTAGACCTCGCCCGCGAGAAGCTGCGAACGGCACCAGCCGCAGCGGCCGCTGCGGCAGTCGGACGGCGCGGCGATCCCCGCCGCCTCCATCGCGCGCAGCAGTGTGGTGTCCGCCCTGCACGGGATACGGTATTCCTCGCCCGCGACGCGCACGGTCACGGTATATTCGGCGTTGATATCGCCCTTGTAATCCCCGTTCTGCTCGGGATGGAAATACTCGCCGAACAGCTCGTGACGCACGAATTTGCGGCGAACGCCGAGCGATTCGATCTCTTTGTCAACGAAGCGGTACATCGCCTGCGGTCCGCACAGGAAAATCGAATACTCCCCTTCCGGCGCGTATTTTCTGATGAGCTCCGCGGTGATGAAGCCGTGCTCGCAGCCTCTTTTTTTCTGCTCGCTCAACACGTTGACGAGCCTGATTTTCGGGCAGGACGCCGCCATTTCGGCGATCTCGTCCGAAAACACGGCGTCGCCGATCGTGCGGCTGCCGTAAAGCAGGACCAGCTCGAAATCCTCGTCGCCCTCGAAGATCGCCTTCGCGAACGAACGGAACGGCGTGATGCCGCTGCCGCCGGCGACGCCGATCACGGTCTTCGCGTCGCGCAGAGGCTCATAGGTGAATTCCCCCAGGGGCGCCGACGCGAGCACGCTGCCGCCGACCTGCCAATGGTCGAGCATATAGCCGGAGGCAACGCCGCCCTCCACGCGCTTGACAGTGATCCGGTACCGGCCGTTCAGCGCGTCGCGGGACGAAGACGCAATCGAATACGGCCGGTTCAGCGAAGCGCCGCCGACCTCGAGATGGATGCTGAGATACTGCCCGGCGGAAAACCACGCGAGCCTTTCGGTCCCCTTCGTCCTGTCGGGCTCGAGAAGAAAGCTTTTCATATCCGGGCCGTGCTCGATGATTTCGGCGATCTTCAGATGCTGCACATGCGGGTGCAGCGCGGCGACGATGCGGTTTGCCGCGTAATCGTCCAGAGCCTTCGGCTCATCGCCGGAGGCTTTCGCCACCGCCTTGACGCGCGCGGCGGCGTTTTTGACGAACCGCGTACGGCTCAACGAACTGATATTCGGCTTATCGCTCATCTTATTTGCCCTCCTTTAAATCACGGATCGCATCCAGCGCAGCCATCTCGCCGGTGATATAGCCGGAGGGGAAGCCGTCGCCGCGGATCGAGTGTCCGCCGCAGAAATACAGATTTTTGATCCGGTTCTCCAAATCCTTGAACACGGTGCGGTTGACGACGTTGTCCCATTCGGTACTCGCGTAGCCGTAGATCTCGCCGCCGGGCGTGCCGAGATACCGCGCGAAGGTCACGGGCGTGGCGACCGCGATCTCCTCGATATGCGGCAGGATCGAAAGCCCCATCAGCTTTTCGTAATCTTCGATATATTTTCTTGCAATCCCGTTTTTGAACTTCTTGTATTCTTCGGGCTTCAGCTCCTCGGGGAAGTCCTCCGGCATGAAGGGAAGGGTGAAGAACAGCGTGCAGGTGCCTTCGGGCGAGGATTCGGGCAGCGGCCGGTTCAGGCAATTGACGATATACATGCCGAATTCACCGCGCGCGTCGAACTGCGCACGGGAATTTTTATCACCCAGGACAAAAACGCTGTAATCTTTCACGCCGAGCTCCTGCATCGTACAGTCGAGACCGAGATAGATCGTGATAAAGGTCAGTCCGAGCTTTCTTGCGTTGACGAGCTTTTTCATCGACGCGGGCAGGCGCTTGCCGTAGGAACGGTTGACGACGTTGTTCGGGATGATGTTCGAAATGACTTTTTTCGCAAGGATCGTCTCGCCGCCCGCGATCACGCCGATCGCTGCGCCGTCCACGTCGTACAGGAAACGCGTGACCTCGGTATTATACCGGATCTCGCCGCCGAAGCCCTGCACCGCCTTCGCCAGCGCGAGCGAAAGCTCGTGCGAGCGGTGATAGGGCATCGAGGGACGCCCTTCGACGTACGCGCAAAGCAAGCTGATATAGTGCATGGCGTTCAGATCGTCGGTGGGGACTCCGAGATACGACCAGTAGGTTTTGATGATATCCTGCGCTTTTTCGGGCATGCCGAGCGCGTCGAACAGCTCGTCGACGCTGTGCCCGCAGGCGCGCACGAAGTCGCCGTATTTATCCATCAGCACGCTCGGGTTCATTGCGCCGCCGTCCATATAGAGCTGCGCTTCGTCGAACTCGCGGTTCAGGTCAAACAGCGCCTGCACGCTCGCGCGGCAGCCCGGAACGATGTTTTCCATCGCGTCGACGAACGCCGCCTCCCCTGCGGGGAGCGTTACATCGTAGCCGTCCTCCCCGCGCGCGATCACGCGGAAAAGCTCGTTTTCGAAATACAGCGGCACGTCCGCCCCGAGGTCCGCGAAGATCCGGCTCGTCGAGCGCGACGCCTCGTGGGTGCTCTCGCTGCAGAGCTCGTGCAGCGAGGGCTCGAACTCAAACCTGCCGCGCACGAAGCTCGTCGCGCAGCCGCCGGGAAGATTGTGCTTCTCGAGAAGCAGCGTTCTGTACCCCGCCTTTGCGGTCGTCGCCGCGGCGACCAGGCCGCCGTTGCCCGCGCCGACGACAATCACGTCATATTTTTTCATTCGGTTGCCTCCTTATTATCTCCGTTTTTCAATATACGTCCGATTCGATATAATCCACGCCGAGCGCGGAGATCCTTGCGAGCTCCGCCTCGTCATTGACGGTCCATACGCCGACCGCAAGACCGCGGTCGTGGAAATCCTTCACCATCTCTTCGGTCACGACGACGCGGTCGGCGTCGATCGAAAAACCGTGCTCGAAGCAGCGTTCGTAATGACGCTCGCCCGTGCCGTAGGTCCACATCAGCGGCAGCGCGGGGAACAGCTCATGGGCTTTCAGCAGATTATCGAAGTCAAAGGATTGCAGGATGCACTTCCCCAGCTCGTAAACCTCCGCGACGAGGTCGAAGACCTCTTTGACCTGCGCGTCGGCAAAGGGACCTTTCAGCTCGACGAAGCAGATCATGCCGTTCTCGCGCATCACCTCGAGATAACGGCGCAGCGTACACAAATATACGGTATCGTCCGTTTTGTTGTTTTTCAGCGGCTTCGCGGTCAGGGCGGCGAAATCGTTTTCCTCGACGGTCAGCTCCGTACCGTCGGCAAAGCGAACTTCCGCGTCGTGGCTGCAGACGTAAACGCCGTCTTTTGTGCGGCGGATATCGGTCTCCGCGCCGCCGGAGCCGTGTTCTGCCGCCTTCCGGAAGGCGAGCTCGGTATTCTGCGGGTAAACGCCGCTGTACCCGCGGTGGGCGATCATGCAGATGGACATTGTGTTTTCTCCTTTTTGCGAAATGATACGGGGCTGTCGCCCGGCGGAAGAGCGGAGCTTACATCAATGATTTCCCGATGCTCCACGCTTTGCCGATCCTGTCGCCGATCACGTGATAGGCGCTGTTGAAGGGATCGAAGCAGATCGGCGCGATTTTTGCCACGTCGGCTTTGCCGTCGGTCAGCACGGATTCGTCGACGCTGACGTTCACGATCTCGCCCCGGAGAATGCAGGTCTCCGTATTATATTCGATCACTCTGCACTCGATGCAGACCGCAAGCTCGTTGATGATCGGGGCGTTGACGAGCTCGCTCTTCACGGCGGTGAAGCCCGCGCGGGCGAATTTATCCGGCACCTGATTGCCGGACGCCATGCCGACGTAGTCGCAGGCTGCCGCGTGCGCCCTGTCCGCCATGCCGACGGTGAACGCGCCGGTGACTGCGAAGTTCCTGCAGGTCTTGTGACTCGGCGAAAGACAGACGAAGAGTTCTTTTTCTTCGCTGACGCCGCCCCACGCCGCGTTCATCGCGTCGGGGACGCCGTTTTCGTCGTAGGTGGCGATGATCCATACCGGCTGCGGAAGCGTCAGGGGCTGCTTTGCGCCGAAGTTTTTTCTGGACATGACGACGGCTCCTTTCTTTTGTAAATTCTGATTTGTCGCAAAGCGATAAATCAGAATTAAAATCCCAGCGTATCGTTCACCAGAACCGCGCAGATCCTGCCGGGATGGCGGGAGAAGCGGGTGATGAGGAACTGGCAGCAGATGGTATCGGGCGACTTGCAGTTCATGCACGCGCCGGTCTTCGAACAGGGCGTGTCAAGGCCGAAGCGCTGGGCGTTGACCGGCGCGGCGACGTTCCGCGCGCGCTTCATCGCGGCGTCGATATCACTGCAGATTTTATTCATGCCGACGATCAGCAGCACCTTTTTCGGCCCCTGCGCGATCGCAGAGACGCGGTTCGCGTTGCCGTCGATATTCACGATGACGCCGTCCTCGGTCATGGCGTTCGCCGAGGCGAGGAACACGTCCGCGTCGTAGGCGGCGAGCATCGCTGCGCGTTTGTCGGGAATCGCGTCCCGGTCAATGAAATCGTAATTGCCGTTTTTCAGCGCGTCGACCAGACCGATCTCGTGCGCGCTCATCGCGCCGCCCATGGCGACGGACGCGCCTTCGGGGATCTGCTCCAGCGCGATCTTCAGGGCTTCCTCTTTGTCCGCGGCATAGAAGCCCGTCATATTCCGGCTTTCCAGCCCTTTGATGACCTTCTGCGCCAGAAGCGCGTTGCGTTTCATGATATTTTCATTCATCCGGTATGCCTTCTTTCAGTCTGTGTTTTCATCTTTCGCGCGTATCACGCCCGCGTCGTTCTGCTGCACGGGCTTATCCGCCAGCAGAAACCGGGAGAACGGGATGAATACGCCGGGATACCCGATCACGATTGCCCAGAAGACGTTCGCCGAAATCGCAATCAGGACCGAGGCGACGACGAGCGAAAACATGATCAGCCCCATCCCGAGGCTTTTTTCATATTTAATGATGCGCATTTTGTTCCGAAAATACGCCGGGTCGCCCTTTTTCTTCTTCACAACCGCCCGCGCGATAAAACGGAACAGCAGATACAGCACGGCGGAAGCGGCGCCGAACAGAGCGCCGTATCGCGCAAAGACCGCGTCGAATTGCCCGCCGCGCCCGATCAGCGCCGCCGCGCCGAGGGAAAGCCCCAGCGCCGCAGCATAGCCCGCCGTCACGGCGAGCACGTATCCCCGATCGGCGATCGGTTTTTTTTCAGTCTTCTTTTTCATACTGCCTCCGACAGGAACGGGCTGCCGCATGATTCGAATGCAGCAGCCCGGCAATGGTTTTGTTTATCAGTCGTCCGCCATGCGCGCCTGCTTGATGTCTTCCTCGGTGATATCCGTCGATTCGCCGTGCTTGACGCCGATCATCGCCACAAGGCCGATCGCAAACATGACCGCGCAATACAGGAACATGTAGTTGTAGTCGTCATGGAACAGACCGATCACCAGACCGCAGAGGATCGGGCCGGTAATGGAGGCCGCCTGCGTCGCGGTATAATAATAACCGGTAAAGGTGCCCACGTGCTCACGCCCGCCCATTGCGAGAACAAGGGGAAGCGTATTGATATTGACGCAGCCGACGGCGGCGCCGCCCACGATCAGGGCGATCCATAAGCAGACCCACGTGAATTTGTTGACGCTGCCGTCTTCGGACGGGCCGAGGACCTGTGAAACCGTGATGTATATGGCGAACATGATCACGATCCCGATCAGGCCGATCATGATCGTCTTTTTCCTGCCGAGCTTTCTGCCCATCGTTCCCGCGGGGATGCCGAACGCCGCGAGAGAGACGGCGAAGACCGCCATCATCAGCGTGGAATAGATCGGGGGGACCTGAAGCGTATCGTTGGCGAAGTTCGTGAAGTTCGGAATGATGGCTTCCGTTGCGTTGTTGAGCAGGAACAGCGCGAGCAGCATGATAATCAGGCTGCGCTTTTTCGATTTGTCCATATCGAGGTTCCGGATGGAGATCTTTTTGCTTTCCGTATGCTCCTCGACGGCCGCGTTCTCTCTGGCAGTGATGTCATGCTGACGGTTCTTCTTGTAAAACACCGCGAGGATGCCGAGGCAGATCAGGGCGATCAGCGCGGTCACGACGAAAACGGGGACGTAATTCACGTAGATGGGCTGTCCGTCCGCGCCCAGCTTCACCGCTTTTTCACATACGGTCTGCCCGTCCACGACCAGCTTATCCTTGGACTGGGCGAGGAAATTGGAGAATTGCCGCGTGCCTTCGTAGACCGATTTGTCTACGCCGTCCGCCCATTTCAGGAGCACGTTCCCGTCGGCGTCGAGCGCGAGGATCTGCCCGAGCGTATTCGTCTTTGCCTTCAGGTTTTCCGAAAGAGTGGAAAAACCGACGAGGCCCACCACCGTTGCGGCGATCGTGCCGACGACGAAGCCGACCATCTGACCGATGCCGCCCATGATGTTGATGACCGCGTTCGCGTCGGACTGCAGATGCGAGGGCGTGAAGTCCGGCATCAGCGAGACGACCGGCGAACGCCAGATGCTCATGGTAAAGTTGAACAGGATGACCACGCTCATCATCAGCAGGATCGACAGCGCGATATCCTTGATAACGGCGGCGACCGGGACAAAGCAGAAGAAAACCGCGGAAATCGGCATGCAGATAAGGATAAACGGCATTCTCTTTCCCCATTTCTTCGCTCTCACCCGGTCGGACCGTTTGCCGAAGAAGGGAAGGAAGATCACACCGAATACGTTGTCGATCGTCATGATCGCGTTCACGATCAGCGCGATCGTTACAAAACCCAGCCCTCTGAAATCGCCGCCGAGAGACTCCGTGAGCTTCTGGCGGAGCATGACGGGAACATAGGAATTATACACGGACCAAAGCAGCATACAGCTCATAAAGCCCGTTCCGATCAGGAACGTGCGCTTATAATTCAGCTTTAATCCGTCCGGCGCGGAGCCGTTCTTTTTTGCCATAAAACATTCTCCTTTTTCCTTGTGGAATGTAAATCTATTGTAACAGCATTTCGGCTGTTTTTCAAGAAGGAAGATCATCTCTTTTCGATGAATCTGCACGCGCCGATGCAGATCCCCGTCCACAGCGCCTGCAGCAGCACGACGTAAACGCCGGTGACCGAGGCGGCGGAACCGAAGAAGAACAGCAGCGCGGTCAGCACCGCGCCGAGCGCAAGCCCGACCAGACAGATCGTGCGGGTGAGCAGGAACGCGTTCTGCAGACGGATCGCGGCGACCTCCAGACGAAGGATCGCGCGCAGTCCCTTCCCCGAAGTGAAGGGGCAGGTGCCCGCGTCGGGAATCGATTCGTCTCTGCAAAGCTTGAAATAGCTCGCCGCTTCGGGGCTGATGATCTTGACGGAATGGCTGTGCAGCGAAAGCTGCTGTTCGGTAAACGTCTCGTTGATATTCTGATCCGTCGATTTCAGCAGCAGTGTATAACCGCGGCGGGAGAGATAATTCAGGTCCTCCGCCTTGCTCTGCTCAAGCCGGTAGGAGGCGAGGAACATCGCGACGACCCTGCCGCTGACCGCGAGATACAGAATGCGGCGGTCGGGATTCGCGTCGATATACTTCATCTCGCGGTCCGCGGTCAGGACCTCGATATTATGATTGTTCATCATGGTCCGGCCGCCGAGCAGCACGATTTCGTCGTTGATCCAGCCGGAAATGCCCTGTTTATCCTCATACAGAAGCGTGTCCGCCTTCGGCAGAATCTCGGTATCGCCGCCGATGACCTGATAGAACAAATCGCCCAACGGGCATCCCAGGCCGATCAGCATCGCCGCCGCGTAAACGATTGCCTGATATTCGTTGAAGCCGTTGAAGCTTCGCATGCCGAGCACCGAGGCGGAGCGGGCGTCGAACAGCTCCGCGGCGTCGTAGATCAGCGCGTCGTTCGCGGCAAAGGCGCGGGCGGAAGCGTAATTCGGGATCACGCCGCCGCTCGGTTCCAGCTTCGCGTTGGCGTTGTTGCGCATGATGTGCAGCGCGAGATTCGCGGACAGCGGCGCCGTCACGGTCACCAGCGCGGCGAAGGCGCAGAACGCGGCGTGCACGTCTTTGGCGACGATCCCCGCGACCAGCGCAAGCAGCGCCGAGACGCCAAGACTGATCGGCAGAAGCCTGCTGCTCTGCTCCGCCGAGGGGTCGTCGGTGAGCATCGCGTTGATATAGTTTTCGATAAAGCCCGTTTTGAAAGCGTAACCGATTTTCGCATCCGGGTCCAGAAGCCCGCTGCCGATGCGTTCGCTGCGGTGCGGGTCGCGGATCGGGCCGACCGCGCGTTTTTCCTTCTTAGAAATCAGGATGCGGAAGCCCGCCGCCGTCCGCGTGAGCGTGATCAGCCGCACGACGCCGACCGCAAAGGTGACGACGAGCGCAGCGGCGTTATACAGACGGCAGGGCGCGCAGATTTTTTCCGGCGCGGTATACAGGATCAGGTCCTGGAGCAGCACGGCAATCCACATGCAGAGCACCGCGGCGTCGGCTCCGAAGATTTTCTTCGGCAGCTTGCGGATCACGCCGGCGTATTCCTTCGCCATCGGCGCGCAGCCGATCAGCAGCAAAAGAAGCTGCGTCGAAATATACGCCGTCCCGCTGCCGCCGAAGATCGTCAGCCCGTCCGCGGAGGAGAGCGCCGCGATAACGGAAATCAGCGCGGAAACCAGCGCGCAGACGCCGCAGACGCAAAGTCGCAGAACAAAGCTTTTTTTCTCGCGGAAAAGGAATTTCTTGATTTCGCCGATGTTGTCGGCGCTGGTATATTCCGGATAGGTTCTCGCCTCGGGAGTCGCGTCGACCGGAGGCGTCCGCCGGCTTTTTTTCGGGGGGGCGGCCTGCTCCGCTTCTTCCGCAGCGGGAACGGGCAGTTCGCCGGTAGGCGCGGGCTCGCCGTCCTCCTTCGCGGCGGGGAACTGCTTCGTCCTGCCGGGGACCGCGGCTGCGGGCTGCTCCTGCGCCGGCATTTCGAATTTTTGCGTCGGGCCCTGCTCCGGGGCAGCGTCGTTCCCGGCGTTTTCCTCCGCGGCGCCGCCGGCTTCGGCTCCGTCGCCGCCGTCGGTTTCGGGCTGCGCGTGCTTTGCCGGAATGAATTTCTTTTCGCTGCCCTCGCCGGCGGGCGCGTCGTCGAATTTCGAGCCCTCCGCGGGCGCGCCTTCGGCGTCGGAATGCTCAAGCTGCACCGAACGGATCTGATGCTCCACGTCCGCGCGCGTTTCGGGAATCGGATTGAATTCCCCGCTTTTGTCGGACTCGGGCACGCGGAACAGCGCGCCTTCCTGCGTATCGAAGGGCGAGCGCATATCCGTCGCGGGAACGAAAACGTCCTCCGTCGGTTTCTCTTTCGCCCCGAACATGCGAAATCCGTTTTTCGGCGATTCGGCGCCTTCTTTTTTGCGGTCGCTGCGTTTGGTAAACTTTGCCATGATTTACACTCCTTTGACCGAGCGGGATCTCGAGATCTCGAACATCAGCACGCCTGCCGCAACGGAGGCGTTCAGCGAGTTGATCTTCCCTTTCATCGGGATCGAGACGACCGCGTCCGCGTTCTCTTTCATCAGGCGGCTCACGCCCCTGCCCTCGGAACCGACGATCAGCGCGGCCGCGCCGGAAAAATCGGTCGCGTAATAGGGCTTGCCGTCCATATCCGCAGCGTATACCCACACGCCGCGCTCCTTTAATTCCTTCACGGTCTGATTCAGGTTCTTCACCCGCGCGACCGGCAGATACTCGAGCGCGCCCGCCGCCGCCTTGCCCGCCCATGAGGAGAGCGACACGCTGCGGTGCTCGGGGATAATGACGCCGTGCGCGCCGGCGGCCTCCGCGCTGCGGACGATCGCGCCGAGGTTATGCGGGTCCTCGAGCCCGTCGCACAGGATCACGAACAGCGGTTCGTTTTTCCGTTCGGCAAGAGCGTAGATATCCGCAAGAGCGGCGTATTCGTGGGCGGCGGCAAACAGGATCACGCCCTGGTGCCTGCCGCCGCCGCTGATGGCGTCGAGCTTTTTTCCGTCGGCTTCCTTGACGGGCACGCCGCGCTCGCGGCACATCGCAACAAGCTGCGTCACCGAGCCGCCCGCGCCCTTCGCGACGAGCAGACGGTCCGCCGCCCTGCCGCCGGAAAGCGCTTCGCGCACGGCGTTCCTGCCGATGACGATATCGTTCTCAAAGGTTTTGTTTTTTTCTTCCATACGTTGCCTTTCGCGGGAATGGTTTTCGACAGAATAATACCCGAAAATGATGCTACTATATTTTAACATATCGGAGTGGAGAATAGCAAGAGGAAAAATAAATTCTGATGACCGCCGCGCACCAATCGGAATTTCCCCTTGTTTTTTCAGATTAAATGGTGTATAATCTTATATACAAATTAGTTAAAAGCTATAACTAATTATCCGGAAGGAGGCGGAAACAGATGAAAAACTGTATCCGAACGGAAGAGCTGTTCGACCTGTCCCACACCGCGGCGAAGCCGCTGCTGGAAAAATACGAGTATCCCTGGCAGGCGCTGGAGGAGATGAAGAGCTTCATCGCGTCGCTTTGCGAGGCCTTGAAATGCAGCGGAGACTATCTTTTCCCCGAGCCGGACGTGGCGGTCCACAAGACGGCGAAGATCCATCCGACGGCGGATATCACCGGTCCCTGCGTGATCGGCGCGGACGTCGAGGTCCGGCCGGGCGCGTTCCTGCGCGGCAGCGTGCTGATCGGGGAGCGGTGCGTGATCGGCAATTCCTGCGAATTCAAGAACGCGATCATCTTCGACGACTGTCAGGTCCCGCATTTCAATTACGTCGGCGATTCGATCCTCGGGTATCACGCGCATATGGGCGCGGGCGCGGTCACATCGAACGTGAAGGGCGACCGCTCGGACGTGGTGATCAAAAACGGATCGGAAACGTTTGAGACCGGCAGATATAAAGTCGGCGCGTTCCTCGGAGATCACGCGGAGATCGGCTGCAACAGCGTTCTGAACCCCGGCACTATCGTCGGGCGCGGCGCGCGCGTTTACCCGCTGTCGATGGTCCGCGGCGTCGTCCCCGAGCAGACGATCTATAAACGGCTGGGAGATGTGGTCGTAAAATACTGATTTGTCGGGCTTTGCCCGACAAATCAGTATTTAAGTCCCGAGTCCCGAGACCCGAGTCCCGAGGTGCTGGAATCTGCGCAGAATAATGATAAAGAAACTGCGGTTTATCTCAGTTTTTGCCAAGTCGCACAGACTTTAAGTCTGTATCTTGGGTCTCGGGTCTTGAGTCTCGAGTCTGCAAATTCTGATTTATCGCGGAGCGATAAATCAGAATTTGCAGACCAACCGAGCGTCCCCCTCTTGCGGTTCCTTTCAAGCAACTGACAACAAGCAACTAACAACCAACAACCAACAACGAAAATACATTTAAGGAGAAATATTATGGCAAACTTATTCGGTACCGACGGCATCAGAGGCATTGCGAACAAGGACCTCACCCCGGAGCTGGCGCTCTCGGTGGGGCGCGCGACGGCGACGGTGCTCACGGCGAACAGCCGCAACCATCCGAAATTCGTAGTGGGCTGCGACACCCGCCTTTCCTCGGGCATGCTCTCGTCCGCGATCATCGCGGGGCTCTGCTCGGTCGGCGCGGACGTGATCGACCTGGGCGTGATCCCCACGCCGGGCGTGGCGTTCCTCGTGGGCAAATACAAGGCGGACGCGGGCGTCATGATCTCCGCGTCGCACAACCCCTTTGAATACAACGGCATCAAGATCTTCAGCGGCGACGGCTACAAGCTGCCCGACGCGCTGGAGGAGGAGATCGAGAATATCATCGCCGGCTCCTCGAAGCGGCACGTGGACGTGCTCGCCGCGGACGTGGGCAAGGTGGAAAAGGGCGAGAACGCGGTCGCGGATTACGTCGCGCATCTCAAAAGCACCGTGCCTTATTCGCTCGACGGCATGAAGATCGCCGTGGACTGCTCCAACGGCTCCGCGTCGATGACGGCGCGCAAGCTCTTTACCGAGCTCGGCGCCGAGGTCTTCATGCTCAACGATCACCCCGACGGCATGAACATCAATAAAAACTGCGGCTCCACGCATCCCGAGGGGCTCTGCGCCTTCGT
The DNA here is from genome assembly GCA_017427315.1 of Clostridia bacterium. Lineage (GTDB taxonomy): Bacteria > Bacillota > Clostridia > Oscillospirales > Acutalibacteraceae > RGIG2774. The sequence goes on along the minus strand of JAFRTA010000015.1, from coordinate 12,748 downwards.
GAAGGAGCACGGGCTCGACGCGGGCGCGGCGTTCGACGGCGACGCGGACCGCTGCTTCTGCGTGGACGATCAGGGCTACCTGATCGACGGCGACAACATCATGGCGATCTGCGCGACGGATATGAAAATGCGCGGCAAGCTGCATAAAAACACGATCGTCGGCACCATCATGACCAACCTCGGCTTCGTCAAATTCTGCGAGCAGAACGATATCGATTTCATCGCCACGAAGGTGGGCGACCGCTACGTGCTCGAGCAGATGCTGCTGGAGGATTTCAGCCTCGGCGGCGAGCAGAGCGGCCACATTATTTTCCGCGACTTCGCCACCACCGGCGACGGCGAGCTGACCGCGATCCAGCTTCTCTCGCAGGTGCGCCGCACCGGCAAGAAGCTTTCGGAGCTCTCCGGCTGTATGGAGAAATTCCCGCAGTGCATGATCAACGTCACCGTCAGTCCCGAGGGCAAGCTGGCGTATTATACCGACCCGAAGATCAAACGCGCGCAGGAGGCCGCCCGCGAGAAGCTGGGCGAGGACGGCAGACTGGTCCTTCGCGCCTCCGGCACCGAGCCGCTGATCCGCGTGATGACCGAGCATAAGGACGCCCGCGTCGCCGAAGCCGTCGCCGCGGAGCTCGCGGACGTGGTCCGCGACCGCCTGTCGGCGCTGTAAAATTCGAAGTATCCTTCCCCCGTTTTTTCGTGCCGGATCAAGGCATGAAAAAACGGGGATTTTTCATCCCCGCTGAATGCGTTATATGCGTCAGAACGTCACCGTGTTCGACGTATTATTGATCTTCTGCGTTGAGAGCAGACTCTTTTTCGCGTAATGGGTACAGGTCACGCGGTACTGATATCCGCTTGTGACCGTAAGGCTTTTTGAAATGCCGATACTGTAATATGTTATCAAACCGGAAGCCATTACGGAGTTTTCTCCGCCGGGAACGGAGCTTCCCTGATTCAGAATCAATTCAAATATTATCCAAAAAAAGGAAAAAGTTCTATAATTTCTCGTATTTTTAAATTGGTTAGATTATTCCGCCACATCGAACTGTGAGGAGAATGCGGCGATCATACTCCTGTTTTGAGCTTCTTCTCCCGAAATACGCCCGGCAAGATAATCTTCAAGAATCGTCTCCTGTGCAAGAACAGAGTTTCTGATTCTGGTAATCTCCTCTTCAAAAGACGCGTCGGTCTGAACTCCGGAGGCTTTTTTGTATTCCTCATAGTCATTTTCAACACCTTCCAAATCCGACAGGCGTTCTGTAATCTTTGAGCGAATCATCTTCTCAACGTCAACATCGTCTCGCAGAGGTCTGTTTTCAAGCAGAGATTTGACGGAATCGATTATTTCCTGTGCCCGACGTGATACATCTTCTTCATATTCGGCGTTCTGTTTCGATTCCTCCTGTGTTGTTATAACCGCTGTCGTTTCCGCATATCTTGCTGAAACGGGAACAGCGACGGCAATCAGGATTATGGCGGCTGCGGCAATGAGAAGGACAGTCTTTTTTTTCAGACCTTTCCTTTTTCCGTTCTCTGCGTCTGCTGTCGGCATTTGGCTCTTTTCGTCTGTTTCTGCAGACTCCAGCAGCGCCGCGTATTCGGCGACCAGATCCGCGTCGATCTCCTCCGGCGGCTTGTTTAGCTCATCGTTCATCATCTCCCATACTTCATTTTCAGAGAACGCGCACATTTCCTGTTGCAGCTCTTCGGGGAACGGTGTTTTATTCATAAAATATCACCCTGTATGTAAAGTGTTGTTTTTTAAAAAAACGTGACACGAAATTATAATATTTTTTCAAGCTTTTTGCAGGCGCGGTGATGCCTCTGCCGCACGGCGAGCTCGGTCATGCCACAGCGTTGAGCGATCTCCTTCAGCCGCATCCGTTTATAATAGTGCAGATAAATGATCTCATAGTCGGTCTCGTTCAATATTTCCCGCAGCCGTTCCCGCAGCGCCTCGTCGTCAAGTTGCTCCGTCAGCTCGCGCAGGACGCGCTCGTCCGGCGTGATCTGCAGCATAACGTCGCTGAGAGACACGATGCTTTTTTCTTTTTCCAGATCCCGGTATTTTTCCCGCAGCAGATTGTTCAGCGTACCGAACAGAAAGCCGCCCGGATTATCCGGTGGCTCGCCGTGATCGTAACGCTCACAAAGAATTGCGAAAACTTCGCCGATGATCTCCTCAACGTCTTCAGGGTGATTCTGCAGCTTCAGTCTGCAGACGGTCCGCAGCGCGGGCTCGTATCGTTCCCAGAGACGGGCACAAATCTTCCGTTGGATGTCATTCAAAGATATTGCCTCTTTTCGTGGCTGCTTACAAAATTATCATAACACATTATTCTATATTACACAATCGGAGACGTTCACAAAAGTGGACTGGAAAAATCATGTATCTTTTTTCGGGAAAAGTGTCACGTTTTATCGTTGTTTTACATTATACATTTGAGCGCCGAAACGGAGGTGTGTCAAATTGTCGTAAGAATCTTCTGAAAAAAAAGAAATTCATGAAGTGAAGAAACAATAAACTTAAGGAGTTGAATTATGAAAGGATTTGACAGAGTATTTTGTTTTCTTGAAATTTAAAAACAACTAAACAAAGAACAACTAAACAATCTAAATAAAGGAGTTATTTATATGAGTCACAAAAAAATCTTTACAGTTGTATTTTCAACAGTTCTTCTTGTTGCCGGTACGGTTTCAGTTTTTGCTGCTTCCTCAAAAAAAGATACGAATTCAATACCGGTTACGACCGCAGCCGTTTCTTCTGCGGATCGCATTTACAGTGATGCTGCCGATAATGAGGCGTTGGAGTATGCCGCCGGGGATTTATGCCCGGTTACGACAGAGGTGGTAAAAGAAATCAGCGAATCTTCCGCAGAGACCGCGTATGCGCTTGCAACAGAGCCTCCGGCGGAAGACGTGCTGAACGACGAAGCAAGTCCCGTAGTATATGCGGAAACGACAGTGTTCGTCACGACGCCGGAGGAATCGAAACAGAACGCTGAATACGAAGCGGAGGTTTCCCGTCAGGCGCAGGAAGAAATCGATTCCGTCATAGCGCAGTTCGGCAACAGACAGCTGCGCGACGATGTTGACGTTGAAAAGATGATCCGCTCAAAAATCACGGAACGTCAATCGGATCTGGAAGGCGTCGCAGCGGATTATGAGGAATACAAAAAAGCCTCCGGGGTTCAAACGGATACGTCTTTTGAAGAGGAGATCGCAAGAATCAAAAACGCCGTTCTCGCGCAGGAGACGATTCTTGAAGATTATCTTGCCGGGCGCATTTCAAGAGAAGAAGCCTACAACAGAAGCATAAACGTCGCATTCACTTCCCAATTCGGCGTGTCGGAATAAGCAAACCGAAGGATCGTTGCACGTCGGTTAAGAAAGAAATCCTTTCTGCAACTGAAAGAAACTCGAATTAACTGAATTCAAAATAATCAGCATGTCGACCGTTTCGAACCTTCATCTGAGATGCAGGTTGAAAATACGAAACGGTCGTTTTTTGATATTTGCAGAAAAAACCCGTGTATTTTTATCCGCGGTGTGATATAATTGGTCCAAACCGGGATTTTCGTCTGTGGCGGCTGTATCCCGGAGCGTTTTCACGGGGGCGGATCGGCGCTTTGCCGCGTTTCGCGCCGGTCAATCCCGGGAAATTCGACTTTTTGACAGGAGAAACGAAAAAATGAAACGTCTTGCGTATCGTTTCGCCGCCGTGCTTCTTGCCGCGGCGATTTCACTTTGTCTTTCCGTTTCCTGTTTTGCGGTCGGGGACTTCCCCGGCGGCGAGACGGGGCTTGAGATCTACGTTTCGCCCGAGGGCGACGACGCGAACCCCGGCACGCCCGACGCGCCGATGCGCTCGCTCGCGCGGGTAAAAGATCTGCTCCGGGAGCGCGGCGGTATGTTCGGCGGCGGCGCGACAGTGTATCTTTACGGCGGCGTTTACGGCTTTTCGGAGCCGCTGGAATTCACCGCGGAGGACTTGCCGGACGTGACGTACCGCGCCGTTCCGGGTGAGACCGCGGTCTTCTCCGGCGCGGTCCCGCTCACGGGCTTCTCCGAAACGACGGTCAACGACGTGCGCGCGTTTGCTCTGAAAACGGAAATGACGTTCGACACGCTTTATCACCCGACGGAAGAGATCCGCACCCCCTGTTATCCCGACGAGGGCTTTTTCTCCGTAAAGGACGTGGACCACGCCGACGACCTGTTCACCGCCGAAACGTCCTATTGGTCCGAGAGCCGGGGCAACACCTCGTTCAACGCGGACCCCGCGGATATTCAAATCGCGTTTTCGCAGCCGGAGCGCGTCTGGGTGCGTCTGCTGCACGGCTGGCTGGACGAGATCAGCCATATGACCTCTTATGACGCGGATTCCGGCAAGGTGCGCTATGCGCGCCCGGCGACCTTCCACACCGAACCGGGCGATATCTACCGGTTCGAGAACGTGTTCGAAGCGCTCGACGCGCCGGGAGAGTGGTATCTTGACGAGGATGCGGACGAGCTGTATTATATCCCCTTCGACGGCGAGACCGCGGATGATCTGATCCTTTGGGCGCCGGTCACGAGCCGGCTCGTCACGGTCGACGGCGCGCAGGGGCTGGCCTTTGAGGGGATCCGTTTCACGCAGACGGAATGGACGCTCTCGGTCGTCCCGGACGGCAACGAGACGCGGCAGAAGTATAATATCGACGCCTATCAGGCGGGCAGCGAGTGCGACGCGGCGCTGAATATTCAGAATGCGGAGAATATCGCGTTCCGGAACTGCGAGTTCATCGATATCGGCAACAGCGGTCTTCGGTTCATTAAAAATGTGCATCACGTCACGGTCGAAAACTGCATCCTGCGCCGCATCGGCTCCACCGCCGTAGCGGTCTACGGCGAGAACGTACCGGATTCTCCGGAGGCGCTTTCGGATTTCCGTATCGTCAATAATCTGATCGAGTCCTACGGCAGGAACACCAACGAATCCATCGGCGTGCACATGATGTACGTCAGGGACAGCGCGGTCGCGCACAACGAGATCCGCGACGGGTTCTATACCGGGATCTCCTGCGGCTGGATCTGGGGCCACGAGCCGCAGGTCACGAAGAACGTCTCGATCCGCGACAACCTGATCCACGAGATCGGGCAGGGGCGGCTTTCGGACCTGGGCGGCATTTATATGCTCGGCGAGCAGGAGGGCACGGTCCTTTCCGGCAACGTGATCTGCAACGTGGTCTGCACGGCCGGCGGAAACGGGCGCGGCGGAAACGGCTACGGCGGCAACGGGATCTATACCGACGCCGGCTCATCGTTTTTCACGATCGAGAAAAATCTCGTTTTCGACTGCTCCGCCAACGGGATCAACCTCGGCGGGCTCAATTACGGTCATACGGTGCGCAACAATATCGCCGTGTTCTGCAATCTCTCGGCGTTCGATCCGGGCTCGTGCGATATCGAGGGCGGCGAGACCTGCGTCTGCGAAAACAATATTTTCGTCTCCGACAACGCGCCGGTGATATTGAATCTGGAACGCAGCGCGCAGTTCACGGAGCGTGCAAATCTGCTTTGGGATCTTGCAAACGGCGCGCACGTCTTCGGCTCGGACGGATACAGCGGAAATTACGAGAACAAGGTCCGGATCCCCGCGTTTCACGCGAAGCTCAACGGCTTTCTGAAGGACGACGTGATCGCCGATCCGCTGTTCGCGGACGCCGCCGCGCGGGATTTCACCCTCGCCCCGGACAGCCCTGCGTTCGGAACGGGCTTCGAAGCGTGGGACTATGCCGCTGCGGGACTTCGGAAGGATACCGCGGTCGGCTGCGGTTCGGAGTACGCCCCGGGCGAGATCGCCGTATCGCACGATTTGTCGAATTGGCCGAAGGGATGCACGTCGAAGCTTTCCCTGCTGATCTATTTCTATCTCGGCTGCGCGCTGCTTCTGCTTCTCGCCGCCGCGGCGATCTCGCTTGTGCGGTTCAAAAAAACGCCGGCGCCGTCCGCCGTCCGCGTTCTCCGCGCCGCCGCGCCGCTCGCCGCCGCGCTTGCCCTGCTGCTGACGCATCATTATTTCAAATATTGGAATCCGCCGCTGTACGTCGCGTTCGCGCTGCTGTTTTCGGTCCTCGCCGCGCTTCCCGCCGCTTCCCGCGTTTATCTGCGTGCGAAGCATAAGATCCTTGCGGTTTTGCCCGTGCTTCTGTTCATCGGGCTGTTTTTCGGCGCGGCGGGCGGTCTGCATATGCTTTTTGACCGTGCCGGTCTGCCCGTAACGACCGCGGCTGCGGCAGCCGCCGCGCCGATCGCGGCAATGGTCTTTCTGGAAGCAAAGCTGAAAAAACGCCGGCCCGCCGGAACGTCGAATAAACAGCTTTGATCTACAGACGCGATTTTCCGTCTCCGCTCCGGACAGGGTGAGACGGGATTTTCCGTTTTTTGAGGAAAAAAGTGCTGCAATTTTTTCTACAGTATTGTATAATCGCTTGAAATAATGTATAATATCCTAAAACTGGAGTAAAATGACTGATTTCTGACGGAAGGAATAACGATGCAGGAAAAGATCTTGGGCGTGCTGGGCGGCGTGGGGCCGCTCGCCACGGTCTACTTTATGGACATGCTGGTCAAGATGACGGCGGCGGAAACGGATCAGGAGCACATCCCCGTGCTGTGCTTCAACCACGCGACGATCCCCGACCGCACGGCGTATATTCTCGACAACAGCAGGGAAAATCCGCTCCCGGTCATGGAGCGGGACGCGCAGATGCTCGAAAAAGCGGGCGCGTCGTATATCGTCATCCCCTGCAACACGGCGCATTATTTTTACGACCAGCTGCAGGAGAAGGTGCGCATCCCCATCATCAACATCATCAACGAGACGGTGGAATATATCCGGCAGAAGGATCCGAGCGTGAAGAAGATCGGCATTCTGGCGACCGAGGGCACGATCGCGGCGCGGGCGTATCAGAACTCCTGCGAGCGCAGCGGGGTGGACTACGACACGCCCAACGAATTCGACCAGAAGAGCCTGATGAATATTATCTACAATCAGGTCAAGGCGGGCAAGCCCGCGGATTTCGAGGAGTTCATGCGCATCATCGGCGTGATGAAGCACGACGGGTGCGACGCGGTGATCCTCGGCTGCACGGAGCTGTCGATCATCCACCGCGACTTTAAGATGAACCGCCCCGACGTGGTCGATTCGCTGCAGGTGCTCGCAAAACGGAGCATCGAGATGTGCGGACGGCGCGTGCGCGACGCGTAAGCGGCGCGGCGCGCAGCGCGGCGCTGCGCAATGAACAATGGATAATGGACAATGAACAATTAAGGACGGGGCAAGCCCCGTACCCCATTTATAAATATACAGAAAGAGGCAGAGAGTAAAGTATGTGCGGATTTGTAGGATTTCTGAATGAAGAACCGAATGATATCGAAAACAATAAAGTCATTCGGGATATGGCGGATAAGATCGTCCACCGCGGGCCGGATATGGACGACTATTACGTGGACGGCGACGTGTCGCTGGGCTTCCGTCGCTTGAGCATCATCGACCTGGACGGCGGCAGTCAGCCCATCACCAACGAGGACGGCACGAAGGTGCTCGTATTCAACGGCGAGATCTATAATTTTCAGTAGCTGCGCGAGGACCTGATCGCGAAGGGGCACACCTTCAAGACCCGGACCGACTCCGAGGTGCTGCTGCACGGCTATGAGGAATACGGCCCCGATTTCACGAAGCGTCTGCGCGGCATGTTCGCGTATCTGATCTGGGACAGCGTGAATAAAACCCTGTTCGGCGCGCGGGATATCTTCGGCATCAAGCCCATGTTCTACTACGACGACGGCGAAACGCTGCTGTTCGCCTCCGAGATCAAGGCGTTCACCGCGAATCCCCGCTTCAAAAAGGAGCTGAACCGCGACCGTATCCCCGAGTATCTGTGCTTCGAGTACATCCCCTCAAACGAGACGCTGTTCAAAAACGTCTATAAAATGCCGCCCGCGAATTATTTTACCGTGAAAGACGGCAAAATGGAGATCTCCGAGTATTTCGACCTGCGCTACCACATCGACGAGAGCAAATCGCAGAGTGAGTGGGAGGATATCATCGCCGAGACCTTCCGCGATTCGACGGAAGTCCACGGCATCGCGGACGTGGAGGTCGGCTGCTTCCTGTCCAGCGGTATGGATTCGAGCTACGCCGTGTGGGAAATGGCGAAGCGAAACAGGGTCAAGACCTTCTCCGTGGGCTTCGAGGAGGAAAAATACAGCGAGCTGAAATACGCAGAGGAATACGCGAAGACCGTCGGCGTGGATATTTTTACGAAAAAAATCTCCGCGGACGAATATTTCGACGCCGTCCCCTTCGTGCAGTACTATATGGACGAGCCGCTGCCGAACCCCTCGGCGATCGCGCTTTACTTCCTGACGAAGAAGGCGGCGGAGCAGGTCAAGGTCGTGCTCTCGGGCGAGGGCGCGGACGAGCTCTTCGGCGGGTATTATTACTATCAGGACCCGCTGGAGCTTGCGTCCTATCAGCGGCTTCCGCTGTTCCTGCGCAAGGGCGCGGCGAAGCTCGCGCGTCACCTGCCCGAGGGGACGCACGGAAAGCGCTTCCTCGTGCGCGGCGCGCAGACCATCGACGAGTATTACATCAGAAACAACTACAATTTCAACTGGCGCGAGCGCTCGAAATATCTGAACCCCGATATCCCCGCGCCGGACCCCGCGGTATTCACAAAGCCCTTCTTCGACAAATGCGTCGGCGAGGACGACGTGACGCGCATGCAGTACGTGGATATGAAGACGTGGCTGGTGCAGGATATCCTCGTCAAGGCGGACCGCATGAGCATGGCGCACTCCCTCGAGCTGCGCGTGCCGTTCCTCGATAAAGAGATGCTGAACGTGGCGCTGTCGATCCCGTCGCGCTACCGCGTCTCGCGTGAGATGACCAAGCTCGCCCTGCGCGGCGCGGCGGCGAAGCAGCTGCCGGAGAAGAACGCGAAAATGAAGAAAATGGGCTTCCCGGTGCCGCTCAACGACTGGCTCAAGCAGGATAAATATTATAACATGGTCGCGGAGAAGTTCACCGGAGAGACCGCGGGGATGTTCTTCAATAAGGACGCGATCATGCAGCTTTTGGACGACCACCGCGCCGGAAAACACAACATGAAGCGCATCTGGACGATCTACTGCTTCATTCTCTGGTACGAAAACTACTTCGTCAAGTCCTGATCCGTCAAGCCGGAAAAAGACAAAGCCAACGGAAACGGCAGGACGGCCTGTCGTTTCGTTCCATCCTTCTGCAACTATCAACGGAAAGCGGGATCTGCAATGTTTAAGACAACGAACCGGCTGCGAAGACCGGCAAAAACAGAAGAACTGACGACGCTGCTGTTTCTCTTCTTTTCGGCGGCGGCGATGATTCTTGCCGCCGGCAGGGCGTTTTCCAGTCTCGGCGGTTCCATAAGGGAAAGCCTTTTCTGGAACCATGCCTATTCCGATCATTTCATGGATCTGTTCAATTCGATGCGGGAATCCCGCGATCTTTCGTGGGTCTATCAGCGAAACGTGCTTTACCCGCCGCTCAGCGTTCTGCTGACCTATCTGCTTTCGAGACTGCTCCCCGCGAACGTAATCAACATTCCGTTCCGGAAGCGTTATTCCCTGCAGTTGAATGCGAACGCCGATACGCTCTGGCTCATTCTCGTGATTTTCAGCGTTCTGCTCTTTGCAATCGCCGCCGAACGGTATCTCCGGCGCGCGAAGCTTTCGGGCCTTCGGTACGCCGCGGTCTTTTTCCTGACCGTCAGCTTCCCCATGGTCTACTGTATGGAACGCGGCAACCTTTCGCTGCCCGCAATGGCGCTTTGCGCCGTATTCGTGTTCTGCAGAAACGACGAAAACAAGCATATCCGCGAATTATCGTATATCTGTCTTGCGCTCGCCGCCGGGCTGAAGCTTTTTCCCGCGGTACTCGGCATGCTGCTTCTGTACGACAGAAAATTCAAGGCCGCGGCCCGCACGCTGCTGTACGGCGTCGCCGCCATACTCCTGCCGTATCTGCTCATCCTGCTGCTGACGCCGAAGGACGGCGGAATCGCGAAAATCGTTGCAGACCGCTCTTCGGCCATGGTCAGCGCGCAGAGTCCCGCGCTGGGACGCACGGCGCTTTCGCTGTTGACGGATTCGGTCAATCCGGACGGCTCCATCTTCCGTCTTTTTGAGAATCTTTTTTCAAGAATCGAAAAGACCCGTGATTTTGCGTTTGACAGCACAAGCTTCGCGAACCTCGTCTATTTTCTTGCCGCGCAGAAGCTTTTCACCCCCGAGACGGCAAAGATCGTCGCCATGACGGTTTTCTGCTTCACGGAGCTCTGCGGAGCGGCGCTCGGCTTTTTCTCCCGCCGCGAATGGCAGCGCGTGTTTTTCGCCGTGTTCCTGATTCTGAATATCCACCCGGTCGCGATGCATTACACCCTGATCTATCTCCTGCTTCCGTTGGTCGTGTATCTTGCCGAAACCGCAAGGGAAGACCGCCGCGCAATCGACGTGCCGTACCTTTTGCTGTTCTGTATTCAATTCGTATTTCTGCCGTTTTACACGGACGGGGCAATTCCCACCATGCGGGCGCTGTTCGCTTTTTATCTGCATGTTGAAACGCCGACCAGCGTCAATAAGCTGCTCTCCGCCCCCGCGTTTTATCTGTTGTTCCTCGCCGCCGCCGCTGACGTTCTGATCAGCCGGATTGCGGCGGGAAGAAAAAAACGCAGAGAGAATGCCCCCGAAGCCGCCGACCCGGCAGTCCCGGCCCCGGCTTCGTTATGATTTGCAAAAGGAGTTTTTTATGATGAAACGAATTCTGTGCGCTTTGCTTTGTCTGCTCCTGTGCGCCGCGTCGATTCCCTTTGCCGCTGCGGAAGCTCCCGGGGCGGACGCGGACGGTCTGCCGGTAATCCTGCTGCCGGGGCTGTGCGAAAACGCGTTGATCCGCGACAAAGGCGAGAAGACCGAAAGTCAGATTTGGTTCCCGGTCAAAGCCGTGCTGCGCGGGCTTCTGCGGCATACGGGCGAACTGCTCGTCGACATCGTGAAGCAGGATACGGACGCGCTGGCGGACCTCGCGGTCGACTTCGTCTGCGAAGTCGCCGAGCCGATCCGCATGAATCCGGACGGAAGCTCCTGCTACAACGTCTCGCCGATCGTCGAAAAGGCGGAGGACTGCTCCTATAACGCGCTGAAAAAGAGCGGAAAGCTCGCGGCGGTAACCTACGGGACGACGACGCTCAAGGCGGTCGCCGACGAAATCGGCGGCGACCGTGCGTTTGTGTTCCAGTACGATTGGCGCATGAGCCCGTTCGGCATCGCGGAGGATCTGCACGACTTTATCGGGGACGTCAAATCGCTCACCGGCAGCGACCGGGTCAATATCTCGGGCACCAGCTTCGGCAGCGAAATCCTCGCGACATATCTGTATCTTTACGGCGAAGAGGGCGACCTGCACCGCGTGCTGATGAACTCCCCCGCCTACGCGGGCAGCGCGCTCTTCCGGGAGATGCTCTCCGCGGAGGAACCGCCCTGCATCGATTACGAAGACGCGATGAACAATCTTCTCGTCAATTACGGCGTGGAGCTCGAGCTCGGGTATCTGCTGAAGCTCCTGCCCGAAGGCGCGGCGGACAAGGTCGTGCACGAGGTCGTGAACCGATTCATCAAGCAATACTATCTTCCCTCCGTCAGCTTCTGGGGCGTCTGCCCGCACGCGGATTACGAAGAGATGAAAGCCCTGCTGCTCGATCCCGAAGAAAACGCGGAAATGATTGCCGAAGCCGACCGCGTTCAATACGAAATCGTCGCGAACATCCGCGAAATCCTGCAGGGGGCGGAAGACTTCGGCACCCAAGTCTGCATCATCATGAACGAAGGCTGCCGGCTGCTCACGAGCCGCGGCAGCGGAGATCTGCTGGTCGACGCGGCGAACGGAACGGGCGGAAACTGCCTCGGGCTCGGCGAGCATTTTGCCGACGATTATACGCCGGAGCGCGTCGTCTGCACGGATGAAACGCACGACCACGTATCCTATACCGGCAGTCTCGACCTGACGAACGGATATCTGCCCGAGAGCACATGGGTGTTCTACGGTCAGATGCACGGACAGAACTATTGGGACGCAAACGCGCGTCCGTTGACGCTGAAGCTGCTGACCACGGACGAGATAACCGACGTGTATTCCGATCCGGCGTTCCCGCAGTTCCGGGAGAACGCGATGACGGTCAGCGACGTGCTGATCGAACTCAAAGACCGTCCGGCGACGGTCGTTTCGCCCGCGGACGGTCCCGTGACCGCAACCGTCCGGAATCTCTCGCACATCTTCCCGCAGCGCATCAGAAGCATCACCGTCGACGGGCTCCCCTGCGAAATCGACACGGACGCGATGCTCCTGCTGCCCGGCATGTCGAGAGAAATCACCGTGACGCCGACGGGCGAGGGATGCAAAAAATACGGCAGCATAACGATCGAATACGACGAGCTGTTCAACCTCAAGCCGCACAAATCAAGAACGCAGTATTTTGCCATACGCTGACCCCCGCGCCGCAAACGCGTGCTTTACCGCAACGAAAAAGCCGTTCCGCTCGGACTGCGGAACGGCTTTTGTTCATTTTCTGCGCATTTCGTTCGATTACTCGTTTTCCGGCGCGGCAACGGTAGTGAAATTGATCCCGAGCATACGGTCGATAAGGATAATCAGAAACAACACCGT